>VGOE01000052.1 GCA_016876035.1 Chloroflexota bacterium | reverse complement strand
GAAAAAAGGGGAAAAGTCGGGTTCCCCTCTATGTAAGCCACATGAAAACCCCGCGGCGGGTCGTCTGTGGCTTGCTCTGGACACAAAGAGCGGCACGAGAGGTGGCAAAACTGCTCTCGCACCCCCCCCGACCTGTACCACTCACGGATTATGGTCTTTGACCACCCCTTGACCACATGTTAACATATCCTTATCACTGGCGGAGAACCACGCTTTGTTCAATATCTTCAAGGGAAAGACCGAGCAAGCAGTAAAGCGCAGCAAAGAGACATGGTTCAGCAAGATAACCAGACTCTTCGAACGCCGCACCATAGAGAAGGAGCTATGGGACGAACTAGAGGAGTTGCTCATAGCTGCCGATGTAGGGGTAAACACCAGCGCCAAGCTGATAAAGCAAGTGAAAGATAGAGTGGAAAGAGAAAGGATTGATGACCCCCAAAAGGTGCGCGCCGTCTTGAAAGAGGAGATGATCGCCATGCTTAAGCTGAACGAAATCGATAAGACAGAGCCGGCAGCAGCGGTATCTCCTCGTATCATCCTGGTGGTCGGGGTAAACGGCTCAGGCAAGACTACGAGTATCGCCAAACTGGCCTGGGCCTCCAAGAGAGATGGCAAAGAGGTCATCCTGGCTGCGGCCGATACTTTCCGAGCAGCAGCCATTGAACAGCTCAAGTGGTGGGGCGAACAAGTAGAAGCCGAAGTCATCTCGCACCGGCCAGGTGCTGATCCAGGGGCGGTGGTCTTTGACGCTCTCCAAGCAGCTCGTAATCGCGGCGTTCATATAGTCATCGTTGATACCGCAGGCCGACTGCACACCAAGTTCAATCTGATGGAAGAGTTGAAGAAGATTAAGCGAGTAGCCCAGAGGGTTGATGCTTCCACCCCCCAGGAGACGCTCCTGGTCCTTGATGCCACTACAGGGCAAAATGGACTGTCCCAGGCCAGTCACTTCACACAGGCGGTGGACGTGAGCGGGATCGTTCTCACCAAGCTGGACGGTACCGCCAAAGGAGGCATTGTACTCGCTATCTGCGACCAACTGAAGATTCCCATCCGATTCATAGGCACCGGCGAGAAGCTAGACGATCTGGCCCCCTTTGATCCTCAGGCCTTCGTCGAAGCAATCATGTCCTAACAGGGTACAGCCACCATGACAGCGATCACCATCGGTTTTGACCCCTTGATCAGGGACATAGGTTCTTCGTCTATTGGCTGGCACGGGTTGTTGATGCTGCTAGGCATAGTGGTGGCTACCTGGCTCACCGTGCGCCTGGCAGTGAAGAACGGCATACCAGCCCACTTCGTCTATACCACTACGTTCTGGATCATTGCTGGCGGCCTGATCGGGGCAAGGTTGGTTCACGTCCTCGATAACCTGGACTTCTACGGCAAAGAACCTGGCGAGGTTCTAGCCTTCTGGAACGGTGGGCTATCCTGGTATGGCGGACTTCTCGGAGGGTTACTGGCAGGGGTTATCTGTGCCAGGCTGAGCAAGGTATCTCTGGGACGCTTCGCTGATGCCGCCGCTCCTGGGGTTATCCTGGGGCTAGCCATAGGCCGTATCGGCTGCACCATAAATGGGGACGCCTACGGAACTCCAACATCGCTGCCCTGGGGCCTGGTCTACACGAATCCCAATGCCCAGGCCCCACTCTTTGTGGCGGGACATCCAGCACCCGTCTACGAGATCATCTGGGATCTGATCATCTTTGGGGTGTTATGGAGGCTGAGGGGAAGATTGAAACCTGAAGGATCTCTATTCCTCACCATGATAGCCATGTACTCTTTTGGACGGTTCCTCATCAGTTGGGTCAGGGAGGAGCCATCGGTGCTGGGGCCACTGCATCAGGCACACATTATCTCTCTGGTCTTGTTCGTCGGAGCCGTAGCTCTGCTAACGCGCTGGAGAGTCGCCTCGGTAAAACCTGTACCCGCAGCAGAAGACAGCTTTGCCAGCCAACCACCTGAGATCGATTTACAGAAAGGACCGGCACAGATCACCGGACAGGGGCAAAATCAAGAAGGCTAAGTTCTACCATCTCCTGGCCACCCCAACGGTCCACAGAAAACTTATAGACTATATCCACCTCAGGGGCCACTTCAGCTAGAAGGTGACCCATATCGAAGCCAATGGCCCGCCACACCACACCACCTTGCTTCAGTCTCAGACGCAGATGCTGAGACCCATTACCCACTATACTACGATCTAATACCCGAACCCCCCGCGACAGAAAAACTGGCTGAGGATTGCCTGTCCCAAAGGGCGCTAGCTTCTCGGCAAATTTGAGGACTCCTCCATTGATAGAAGAAAGAGGCACTTCCGCCTCGACCGCCAGCGTGGGGCACAGATCCGCTGCCGCCAGCCTCTGGCTTGCCACCTCCAGCAGACGCTGTTGAAACTGAGGCAGGTCTCTGTTATACAAAGCCAAACCCGCCGCCATAGGATGTCCACCAAACCGCAAAAGCATATGCCGACATTCCGCCAAGGCAGCGATTATGTCAAATTCTGAGATGCTTCGGGCACTCCCCGTACTTACCTCATCACCCATTTCCAGCACCAGGGAAGGACGATAGAATTCTTCCACCAGCTTGCCAGCAACAAGCCCAACAACACCCCTGCGATAATCCGCACCAGCCACCATCAGCAGAGGAAAGTCAGTGCCAGCAGCTGACAGTTGCTCCTTTGCCTTGACAAACAATTCGCTGGTCAACCTCTGTCGCTGGGCATTCGTTTCCTCCAATTCTTGTGCCAGTTGCCGCGCTTCCTCAGCCGAGTCGGTTACCAGTAACCTGTAGCCAGCAAGGGCATGATCCAGCCTTCCGGGAGCATTGAGACGCGGGGCGATAATCCAGGAGATAGCCTCACTATCCACATCTTTTGATCCGAGTCCAGCAGCACACAGCATTTCCTGAAGGCCAACACGCCGGGTTCTGTTTAGTACTCTTAAGCCTTTTACTACCAGATAGCGGTTCTCTCCCAGCAAGGGCACCATGTCCGCCACAGTACCTACGCTTACCAGATCAAGCATCTCATCCAGCATTTCTCGCTTACCAAGTATCTGATAGAGAGCCTGAAGGAGTTTGAAGGCGACCCCCACTCCAGCAAGCTGAGAAAAGGGATAGATCGAGTCGGTCCGCTTCGGGTTAATAACAGCCAACGCTGGTGGAAGCCCGTGAGAAATGGAGTGATGATCAGTAATGATTATGTCCAATCCTTTTTGCTGAGCCTGTTTCACCTGAGGGATATCACTGATGCCGCAGTCAACCGTTATGACTAATGTGACACCCTCTCGAACCAGACTTTCCAAAGCAGTCACATTGAGTCCATACCCCTCCTGCACCCGGTGTGGGATATAGGGGATGGCTTTGCCACCAAGAAGGGAAAGACCACGGATCAAAAGAACAGTGCCACAAATGCCATCAGCATCAAAATCGCCGTAAACAGCAATTGTCTCGCCACGAAGCAAAGCCTGGTAGACGCGGGCCACCGCCCTGTCCATGTCGGGAAGAAGAAAGGGATCGTTCTGGAGGTCTTCCGCTTTGTTAAGAAAAGCCTCGGCTTCGGCCAGCCCATCAATGCCACGGTTATAGAGGAGCTGTGCCGCCAGGGGTGTGAGGCCTATTTGCTTGAGATACCCCGCTGGGGCATTGGGAAGAAGCTTCCAGCGGCGGTGATTCAACTACCCACCCTCGCTATATTCTCGAAGGATGAGCACGGAGTTGTGCCCTCCAAAACCGAAGGAATTGGAAAGGGCCGCTGTGACCTTCTGCTGCCGGGACACATGCGGCACATAATCAAGATCACATTCGGGATCGGGGTTAGTGAGGTTTATCGTGGGCGGAATCACCCCGTGCTGGATGACAAGGACGCATATTATAGCCTCTATTGCACCAGCGGCTCCAATGAGATGCCCCATCATGGACTTAGTCGAACTAATGGGGATACGGTAGGCATGCTGGCCAAACACCGTCTTGATTGCCATGGTCTCGGACTTGTCATTCAGTGGTGTGGATGTGCCATGGGCGTTGATATAGTCGATTTCGTCTGGCCTGATGCCAGCTTTCTTCAAAGCGATTTGCATTGCTTTAGCACCACCCTCCCCACCAGCCGCCGGCTGGGTGATGTGATAAGCATCAGAGGTAGCGCCATAACTGAGAACCTCAGCTAAGATGCTGGCTCCACGCACCCTAGCATGAGAAAGGCTCTCCAAGACCAGCACCGCTCCCCCTTCCCCCATGACAAAGCCATCACGCTGGACATCAAAGGGACGGGAGGCCTTCTGGGGCTCATCATTGCGTGTGGAAAGAGCGCCCGCGGCATTGAAAGCGGCTATCCCAATAGGCGTGATAGCTGCTTCAGCACCGCCTGCCAGCATCACCTGAGCATCGCCACGCTTAATGATCTCGCAAGCTTCGCCAATGGCATCGGCACCGCTGGAGCAAGCAGACGTGGCACAAAAATTCACCCCTTTTGCTCCCAACAATATGGAGACCTGCCCTGAGGCAGCATCCGTAATCATCATGGGAATGAGAAAAGGGCTTACCTTGCGCGGGCCTCTTTCTGCCAGTACCCCGAACTGGGCTGACAGGGTGCCCAGTCCGCCAATGCCACTGCCAATGATAACGCCAATTTCCTCGGCATCATCAAAACTGAGCCTGGCTTGCTCAACAGCCTCCAGGCTGGCCACCACCGCGAAGTGGGCATAGCGGTCCATGTGTCGCGCCTTTTTGTGATCGAGATAGTCAGCAGCATTGAAGCCTTTTACTTCAGCGGCTATCTTCGTCTCAAAAAGTTCAGGGTCGAACAGAGTAATACGCTCTACCCCAGACCTGCCATTAATCAGGGATTCCCACATCGAGGTGACATTCAAGCCCAAGGGGCTAACCGCCCCCATGCCAGTGATAACAACCCGATCACTCATTTAGGGCCAGTACAACCTCTCTGCTTCTTTCCTTAGCTCCGCCCGAAAATCGGGGTGAGCAATGCCGATCAACTCCAAGGCGCGCTCTCTTTGCGTTCTCCCCTTCAACCGGGCTACCCCATATTCGGTCACCACAATATCAGCCAGAGAGCGCGGGGTACTGACAATCGTCCCGGGTTCCAGCATAGGCACAATGCGAGATAAAGTGCCCACTCTGGCGGTCGAAGGTATGGCGACAATACTGCGGCCTCCCTTCGACAAATAGGCACCAATGGCAAAGGAAAGCTGGCCTCCAGAGCCACTGGTCATCACCGGTCCCACGGACTCAGCAGCGATCTGACCGGTGAGATCCACCGCAATGGCGCTGTTGATGGCCACCATATTGTCATGGGCAGCAATAACCCGCGGATCGAGAATGTATGAGGCCGAGTACGTCTCAAAGAGAGGGTTCTCATTGATGAAGTCCATCTCCTCTTTAGTGCCCCCGCCTACAGCCGTAGCCACAGCCTTGCCCTGATGAATGTTCTTATACTTGCCCGTGATCACCCCATTCATCACCAGAGTACCGATCCCCCTGACAGTGTTTTCAGAGTGCCAGCCCAGGTCGTGCTTGCTCTCCAGGTTCCCCAGTTGGGCCACCCACTCCGCATTACCCCCCACTCCGATCTCCAGACAATCGCCGTCCTTGACCAGGCTGCCCACATACTCAGCAATGGTCTTCTCCAGCTTGCCAGGCCCGGAGGTTCTCCTGCCCAGTATATCAGTGCCCCCTGGAATCTTCCCAGTGGGGGTGTGCTCTACAAAATAGTCTATCTCCGAGACGTGGACGAAATTGTCGCCATACGTCCTGATCATCCTCTCATTGACTTCAGCCATGACTACTTTGGCTTCTCTGACCCACTCCTTCTTCTTCCAAAGTGAAGCGCCAAAGCTACAGAAACCATGGTCGTCAGGAGGCGAAATCTGCACCATAAAAACATCGATCGGCTTAGTTTCACTGATATCGGGCACAGCGAAGAGCCCGCTCACCGTGAAATCCGACTTTCTTTCTTTTACCAGCGTCCTCACCAGCGGTAGCACGTAAGAGGTTTCCAGTTGGAAAACCTCGGGATAGACCTCGTACCAACCGGGATCGTACATCGGTAGGTCGCTCCCCCCACCTCCCATGATCCTCACCCCTGTTAACTCATCTGCCCTGCTAACCAATGCCAGACCCAGAGACAGGGCCTCCGGCTGAGCAAAAACAAGATAATCGCCGGACTTGACTACCTTGACTGCTTCCTCCGCTGAAACCAGCTTCTTCTTATACTCCCCACGCCAATCCATTTTCCGAACAGGCCTCCTTCAATCAATACACCGCATATGCTAACACCCACCCCTTCCCAGCGTCAAGAAAGGCCAGCTCACTGCAATCCAATTGAAGAATTCTCTCGAGAAAGCCGCCACCGGTCTGTCGCCGTTCCGACAATCCGTTACCCGCACTTGGTATACCCGCAGCCAGGGCAAAGGAAGCAACCCTCCTGATAAACTAGCAGAGTACCGCAATCAGGGCATTGGCCCGCCACGTTCACCGCGTTCACGGGACCCATAGCGCCTGGCCGTTGATCATCGCTGCCCTCTACCTGTCCCTCAAGCACACTGCCGATGGCATCAGGGCAGGAAAGGATAGCATGTCCTGCCTCCCAGGCAATAGAAGGGCATCGGATACCGCGGAGGTGCTTGACAATAGAGGACACCTCCAGGCCCGAACGCAGAGACAACGAGATGAGGCGACTGATGGCCTCCAACTGGGCTGAGGCACAGCCTCCTGCCTTTCCCAGGCTAGAGAAGACCTCGCAGATTCCCTGCTCATCACGGTTCACTGTAACGTAGATGTGGCCGCAGCCAGTAGACACCCTTTCGGTAGATCCAGCAGTTGTCTGCGGGCGTTTACGGGGAGCAGGGGCCGCTTTCTCCACCCGCTCTTCTGTTTTCTCACGCCTCTCCCTGGCAACACTCAACACCTGGCTTTCTTTACTCCCATCCCGATAGATAGTTATGCCCTTACAACCCAACTGGAAAGCCAACCAGTAGACCTTAGCCACATCTTCTCTGGTGGCATGATGGGGGAAATTCACGGTCTTGGACACGGCGTTGTCAGTGAACTTCTGGAAGGCGGCCTGCATGCGTACATGCCACTCAGGGGTGATGTCATGTGCCGTGACGAACACCTGCTGCACCCAATCAGGCACCCCATCCATGCCCCGTACAGTCCCTCTGGTAGCCAGGTTCTGCATCAAAGCCTCGCTGTAGAACCCCTCTTTTGTAGCCGCTTCCTCAAAATAAGGATTCACCTCTACTAGATGCTCCCCCTCAAGAATAGTGCGGACGTAAGAGAGGGCAAAGAGTGGCTCAATGCCACTAGAGCAATTAGCCAGAATGCTCAAGGTGCCTGTGGGAGCGATGGTGGTTCGGGAAGCATTCCTCAAGCGGGGGCCACCGGGTACATCATAGATGCTTCCCTCAAAAGCGGGGAAAACCCTCCTTTCCTCAGCCAGTTGCGCTGAGGCAGCATTGGCCCTTTCGCTGATGAAGCTCATCACCTTCTCCGCAGTCTCCAGCGCCTGTTCGGAATCATAGGGTATGCTTAGACAGATAAGCGTATCAGCAAAACCCATCACCCCCAGCCCGATTTTCCTGGTAGCCTTGGTCATCTTCTCTATCTCGGCTGAAGGAAATTTGTTCACGTCGATCACATTGTCCAGGAACCTGACGGCGAGGGCCACTGTCCTGGCCAGCTTGGGATAGTCTATTTCTGCCTTGCCTTTTCGCCACCGCAACATCTTGGAAAGGTTAATCGATCCAAGATTGCAGGACTCATAGGGGAGCAGCGGCTGCTCACCACAGGGATTGGTGCTCTCAATCATTCCTAGCCTGGGCGTGGGATTGTCCCGATTGATGCGATCAATGAAAACAATGCCTGGATCGCCTGTCCTCCAGGCCATATCTACTATTTGATCAAAGACCTCCTTGGCATTAAGTTTCCTCATGGCTTCCTTGTTGCGAGGATTGATAAGCTGGTAATCACGCCCCTCCTCCACCGCTTTCATGAATTCCTCGGTGACAGCTACCGACAGATTAAAGTTGCTAAAGGCAGAGGTACCCTCCTTAGCCGTGATAAACTTCAGTATGTCGGGGTGATCCACATTTAGGATGGCCATGTTGGCCCCCCGCCGCATACCACCTTGCTTTATGACATCAGTAGCAACATCAAAGGCCCGCAGGAAAGAAACGGGCCCACTGGCCACCCCACCAGTGGAACCCACCCGGTCATTTTCCGGCCTCACTCGGGAGAAGGAGAAGCCTGTGCCACCACCACTCTTGTGGATCAACGCCGTCTGTTTCACAGCCTCGAAAATGGACTCCATCGAGTCCTCAATGGGGAGAACGAAGCAGGCAGAGAGCTGCCCCAGCTCTCTCCCGGCATTCATTAGAGTGGGAGAATTGGGCAGAAACTCCAAATCAGTCATCATCTGGAAGAATTCCCCTTCCAGGGTTTTAACATCTGCCTGTGGATTATAGGCCAGCTCAGCCGAGGCGATGCCATGCGCCACCCGGCGGAACATCTCCTCGGGCGTTTCTATCACCCGACCATCCTGGTCCTTCTTCAGATATCTTTTCTCCAGCACCCTTAAGGCATTGGGGGACAGCTTTACGGCTACCCCTTTGCCGGTGGCCACAGGAGTACGGATGATCCTGATCTGCGCCGGTTGGGCCTCTTCGATGGCCTCGTGGTGCCCCATCTCAGCCAGGGCCTCTTTCACCATTCCCTTGATCTCGGGAGGCTGCTCAAGGCCATGTCTTCCTCTTCGCTTTTTCTTGAGGGTAACGCCTTCCATCCCCGGAAAAGGTAAGCCGGTCTCCTGCCGTTCCAGACGTTGGATAACTTGCTCGATAAGCTTCTCCGTCAAATCTCGATCTGAAATCCCCATGGAATCGGCAGCTGCAAAGACTGCCTTAGCTATCCTATCATGCACAATGCGATTCGAACCATCGCTTTTGCCAGCTTCGGATTTAGCCATGGTTCCCTCCTGTTGCAGACTTGGCTTTTGTCTGCCTCTTCACTGGAACAGAAAACCCTTCAGGTGAAATCAAAGGCAACTGAGCTGCCGGAATCGTACCCCGCCCCTGAACCAGAGCATCGACCTCCTCTTTGAAGCTTTCCACATCAGCAAACGCCCGATAGACGCTAGCGAAACGGATATAGGCGATGCGATCCAGCTCCCTCAGATGCTCCATCACTACTCTGCCAATAGTGGCGCTGGGCACCTCAACTCTACCTAACTGATGAAGCCCCTCCTCAACCCTGTCCACTAACTGCTCGATATCGTCATCAGCTATAGGGCGTTTGGCACAAGCTTTGCGAACGCCCGCTGCCAGCTTCTCCCGACTGAATTCTTCCCGCCGCCCATCCTTCTTGATCACCAGGAAGCTATTGGATTGAACACGCTCGTAGGTGGTGAAGCGGGAGCCGCAGTGTAAGCATTGACGCCGACGGCGCACCCCTTCATTTACCCCCCGAGAGTCAATTACCTTGGAATCCTGGAATCCACAATACGGACACTTCACCCCACAGCCCTCTATATTTTGTGGTGCAGGAAATTCTACCCCAATATATAGTGGATGTCAAGGGGGGCTTCTCCGGGGGTACGCATTGACATGGATAGGAGAAAATTGTTATAATATAACCGTATATGCGCATTATAGACTAGAGGCTAACCGATGCATCAACTGTTGAAAGCTACAAAAGCGCTCTCGGATGAGACGCGGCTCAGGATTCTAAACCTCCTGCTGGAGAGGGAGTGCTGTGTCTGTGAGGTAATGCAGGCACTGCAGATTTCCCAGACCAGAGCTTCGCGCAATCTGAGTGTACTCCACGACGCCGGTCTTCTCAAACTTAGGAAGGACGGTTTGTGGTCGCTGTACTCGCTGGACCAGGAGGGAATGAAGGAGAACCTCCTGGACCTGGTCGAAGCAGTCAAGAAAGAGCTTAGAGACAACGAGGTGGCCGCTCTGGATCGGGAGCGACTGAAGGAAGCGAAGCGCGTTGGTTCCGTCTGCGCGGCGAAGTTTGCAAGCTAGTTCTTAGGGCAGTATCTGCGTTGATGCGCACTTTCGCCGCTAACGTTAGTGGTGCCATTACTCATGGATTTTCCTAGGAGTAATCTTGATGCCCTAGAGGAATACTTGTCGGGCCGTGTGCTCTCCTGCCCGATACCACTTTTTTCACCTGATAAACAAGAAAGCTAAGGCTAGGCTTGCGGGCTCTCCTTTCCTGGGCCAGCCTGGGTTCGCGGCAGATCGCTAGGCTTCGGTTAAGCCCTTGAAATGACAGCAAGCCATTAGCTGTTGAGGTCTTATGTAGCGTGCTGAGGTTCCGATGACAGAGCCTCAGTTACAAATGCAGGAGGTGTACTAATGAAGGAGAAGAAAATCAAGGATGCAGTGAAGAAGACCTATTCGGAGATAGCCAGCCGAGAAAACCAGTGTTGCTGTTCCAGCCCTTGCTGTGGTGATGACGCTCTATCCGCAGCGGTGGCGGCGGGCTATTTGCTGGAAGAGCTGGGGAATGTCCCCGAAGAGGCAGCGATGGGATTGGGATGCGGTAATCCTACGGCGATAGCCGCCTTGAAAGAAGGGGAGATGGTGGTGGATCTGGGGGCGGGGGCAGGCTTAGACGTGTTCCTGGCATCGAGGAGGGTCGGCCCGAAGGGGAAGGTGATCGGTGTGGACATGACCGAGGAGATGGTGAAGAAGGCGAATAAGCTGACTGAGACGCATGGCTATGATAACGTGGAGTTTCGCCTGGGTGAGATAGAGAACCTTCCTTTGGAGGACGAGTCTGCGGATGTGATCATCAGCAACTGCGTGATCAATCTCTCCCCTGACAAGGGCAGGGTTTTCCGGGAGGCCTACCGTGTCCTGAGACCCGGGGGTAGGCTGGCGGTCTCCGACATTGTTTCTGAGGAACCGCTGCCCGCCGAGTTGCGCCAAGACATGGAGGCATGGGCAACCTGTGTAGGAGGGGCTCTGGAGCAGAAAGAATATCTTAATAAGATTGGGGAAGCCGGCTTCAAAGAGGTGAAGGTGTCCTGCAGCCGGGAATTCTATGTGGAAGTTGAGCCAGGCGAGAATATGTGCCAGCTCAGAAGTATCACAGTAGAGGCGCATAAGCCGCAAAACTGATACCGGTGGCTCGTAACGTGAGGCACTTCTCCCGCCTCAGGCGGGCAGATCAGGGTGACAGCGCCCATAGTATCGTTCCTGTTCGCCTGAAGTGAACAGGAACGATGCTAATAGACGACCTCGAATGACGTACTGCATGGCTATTGCGGCAACGCCGCACTGATCGTCGGCAGAGCACCCTGGACTGCCAGGCTTGAAGTGGCAGCAGCCAGGCATAATCAGATAAGAGGTTTCAACCCAGGATTTCAGCAGTAATAGTTAAAACAAGAGGATAATTATATGGCTGAAAAGAGAGGTATTGGTTTCTTTGAGAAATTTCTCACGCTGTGGGTGATTGCCTGCATGGGTGCAGGCATACTGATAGGTCAATTTCTGCCGGGGGTTCCCGTTTTCTTGAGCAGATTTGAGTATGCCAAGGTATCAGTACCGGTGGCGATACTAATCTGGCTTATGATTTACCCGATGATGTTAAAGGTGGACTTCGCCAGCGTGGTAAATGTTGGGAGGAACCCCCGCGGGCTTGTGATAACCTGGGTCACGAACTGGCTTATCAAGCCGTTTACCATGTTTGGTATTGCTTCTCTTTTCTTCTTCGTGATATTCAAGGCACTGATTCCGCGCGACCTGGGAACGGATTATCTGGCCGGGGCAGTACTGCTCGGCGCCGCACCATGCACCGCAATGGTGTTTGTCTGGAGCTATCTCACCAGGGGCAATCCGGCCTATACTCTGGTCCAGGTAGCTACCAACGACCTCATTATCCTGTTCGCCTTCGTACCCATCGTCGCTCTGTTGCTTGGGGTCAGCGATATAGCAGTTCCCTGGATGACACTGTTTCTGTCGGTCGTTCTCTTCGTGGTTATTCCGCTGGCCGGCGGTTCGTTCACCAGAATCTATGTGACCCGAAGGCGGGGGAGAGAATACTTCGAGAACAAGTTTATACCCAAATTTGGGAACATAACCATTATCGGGCTTTTGCTCACGCTTGTTATCATATTCTCATTTCAGGGAAGGACCATTATTGATGATCCAGTCCATATCATTCTGATAGCTGTGCCGCTCAGTATTCAGACCTTTCTCATTTTCTTTGTTGCCTACGGGTGGGCAAAGGCATGGAAACTTGGCCATGATATCGCGGCCCCTGCCAGTATGATTGGAGCTAGCAACTTCTTCGAACTTGCTGTAGCGGTTGCTATATCTGTCTTCGGACTCAGATCGGCAGCAGCGCTGGCGACTACCGTGGGGGTACTCGTTGAGGTCCCGATCATGCTGACCCTGGTGGCAATTGCTAACAAGACACGCCACTGGTTCCCCAAGCCAGAACTTAGTCATAGAAGTTAGCATCTAACGGGAAGTCTAGTAAACTGCCCCACAGCAAGCTGTGGGGCATTACGGGAAAGGGAGCCGCCCCACCGGGTTACGAACGGGGGCCGCTTTACTCCCCCCAGCAAGCTGGGGGGTATCCAGCGGAGATTTTTATGAATGTGTCCTTCTGAGCTGGATCACGCGTTATGCCAACTTCAGATGAGAGGTTTACCGGACAGGCTCATGAAGTATAACCAGTTTGACCACCATTGTTCTGTGATCGGTGTAGAATGTCAATAATGATTGACATGGCAAAACAAATTGGCGTATTATCTGTGCCAGGTATGTGGGCTGGCCATACGGATAGCGGGGTCATCTTGGGATTCACAAACACACGTAGTTTGTAAGTATCCTCTCCCACTCGTGGAGCCATTTACCTGCCACCAGCAAGCCGGCGGGTTCACAAGGAGTCCCTTATGAAGGAAAGCTTCAAAGCAAAGCTCTGGGTCAATAATGTATCTATTGACCTTAACCCCTTCGTTGAGGAGTTTCTGGCGCGGACAGTGGCTGGCGCGGTGCAGTCGCTGAAAGGGGCTGAAGATATGCACGACTTGGAACTCTACGTAGAGCAAGGCCGCGTCAGGGTAGTCGCCGATGGGAATGAACTTCCCATCACCCCTTTCCCCAACGACATCATTGTTAACACGGTCACTGGCTTGGTATCAACCTTGAAGGACGTGTGTGACATCGAAAGATTGAAGATCCACATAAGAAGACTCGAGGCGGCATAATAAAATAGCAACATCTCGGTTTGCCCATGTACTCTGACAAATAGCAAGAGGGTTTGAACAGCAGCCGCAGCTATGATTCGTCGCAGACTAGGTGCTCATGGGCTTTGCGCGTGGATTTTGCCCGTCCGGTTTGAGATTAGAGGGCCAAAGGAAAACTGCACAGGTAACGCAGGGTGCGTTATGAGAAAAAACGAGAAGAGGGATGAAGAATGGCTGAGGTAGGAACCGCGGAGAAGAGACCATTCACAGCCCCGTTGTCAGAAGGGTACCTTGTGGTTGACAGGAAAAAGTGCTCTGGTTGTATGTCCTGTATGCTGGCGTGCTCCCTGGTGCACGAGGGAAAGACCGACCTCTCTTTGTCCAGGATACAAATAGTGCAGAACCCCTGGGGATGTTTTCCTGAAGACATAGCTCTGGCCATATGCCGGCAGTGCGTCAACCCCAAATGCGTCGAGGCCTGTCCGACCGAGGCGCTGCACGTTGATGCTGCAAACGGAAACACAAGGACTGTAGACGGATCCCTGTGCGATGGCTGCCAGGTCTGCATCGATGCTTGCCCGTATAAGCCGAGCAGAATGATATGGCACCATGAGAAGGGTGTCGCCGTCAAATGTGACCTCTGTGGCAGGGCACCGCATTGGATCGAGAAAGGTGGCCCTAAAGGTAAGCAGGCTTGTGTTGAGATATGCCCCATGAGGGCCATAAAACTGGTGAAAGAAGCACCCGAGCAAGAGGGAGATGCGGGATACGAGGTGAACTTGAGGAACGAACACTGGGGATGGCTCGGTTTCCCGACAGACTAAGGAGCAAAAGAAGCCAGAGGTAGAACGATGGGCTACGGATATGCAGGCAAGATTCTGAGGCTCAACTTGAGCAATAGATCGGTGAGCACTATAGATACCGCCCAGTATGAAGAATGGGTTGGGGGGCATGGCTTGGGATCGGCGATTTTCTGGGACCTTTGCCAGGACAAGACAGTCTCTGGCTTTGACCCGCGGAACGTCATCACCATAATGGCCGGACCCATGGCTGGGACCCTGGCCCCGGGCTCTACCAGGTGCGAGATGCAGGGGATCGGGCCACAAGGATACCCGATCGAGTGGTTTACCAGGAGCAGTTTTGGTGGCCGGTTCGCCCCCCAGCTAAAGTATGCTGGCTGGGACGGCGTAGTGATCGAGGGCAAAGCCGATGCACCAGTATGGATCAATGTGATCAATGACCACGTGACCATTGAAGACGCCAGGGGCTTATGGGGATTAGGGACGAGAAAGACGCAGGAGGAAATCTGGGCTAGGGTGACTGGCAACAGACTCAACGACTGGCAAGCAGTGGGAGATGCCTACACCACTCAGAAGCCGGCTGTCCTCTGCATTGGCCAGGCGGGAGAGCATCTGAGCAGGATAGCCACAGTGATGCACGATGGCGGCTTTGCGGCAGGACAGGGTGGGTTTGGGGGTGCCTGGGGGGCTAAGAACCTGAAGGCCATCAGCGTAAGAGGAACGGGTGGTATTAAGGTGGCCGATTCGAAGGCATTGATAGATACGTGGTTATGGCATAAGACCAATTTCCAGTTCAATGTGGATAACCCCAGGAATGAGGCCCCGATCGTCAATTTCACCGACTACTGGATCATCAATCAGTCGCCTGGAGCGGTCCCAATTGCGCCTATCTGGGAGCCGTGCCGACCAAAGGGGTGCCAGGGTTGCCCAGTGGCCTGCAGCAGGAGAATGGCCAGCGGTCTGGCCAACGAGGCCCACTGTTTTACCACTAACTGGCCATATCTCGGCATCATCCCGCCAGGAACGCAGCCGACCTGGATGACTCCAGGTGAATGGGCCGGCGGCCTGGCGGAGCCCACCGACATCCACGGTTTGGCCAAGGCTCGCTATCGGACGACTGACCTGCTCAACGACTATGGCATCAATGTCTATGACGTTTTTTTTGCTGACGTCTATTTCTACATTCTCTTCCTGATGGATGCCATTGGGCCGGGCAAGGCGATTAACTGCGACCTACCCTTCGACAAATGGGGGACGGAGGAGTACAAGGCAGCGTACCTGAAAATGATAGCCTACAGGGAGGGGGTGGGGGATGATCTGGCCGAGGGGCTGGAGCGTGCGGCAGAGAGATGGGGCCGACGCAAAGATGACCTGGAGAGCGGGCTTTTGCCCTACCCCCACTGGGGATACTCGGAACACAACGATCCCAGGGCAGGGGTTGATCAAGAGTACGCCACTATTCTGGGTGACAGAGACTCCAATGACCACAGCTTCGACCTACCCACCCACGGTATTCCCCGAGTGGCCTCGATAAGCAAAACAGAGCCTGTCATCTCGGCGGAGAGGCTGGTGGGAATTCTCTCGCAGAAGGTGTTGCCCCTCCAGGGCGATCCCTTAATGTTTGACTACAGCGATGCCGGTCTCTACTCCGCCAGTAGGGCCAAGACGATTGCCTGGGGCAGGCGCTACGCCAGGTTCTGGAAAGACTCGGTCGGCTACTGCGATTTGCTGTGGCCGAACTTCTTTAACGCCAATGCGCCTGATTTTTCAGGGTATACCCCGGAGGGAGAAGCCAGGTTCTTCAACGCTGTTACCGGGAAGAACATTAGCTTCGTTGATGGCATGGAAATCGGGAGGAGAACCTGGAATCTTGACAGAGCTGTATGGGTACTGCAGGGTAGGCATAGGGACATGGAAGTGTTCGCCCCTTACGTGTACCAGGTGCCCTCCACCAGGATCAACCATTTCCCCGTATATGAGAACGGGCAGTGGCGATACGCCAACGTAGCCGGCAGGGCCCTGGATAAGGACAGGTTCGAAGAGTGGAAGGCGAAGTATTATGAGCTGGAGGGCTGGGACAAGATTACAGGTTGGCCTACCAGAAGCACGCTGGAGCCACTGGGCCTGGGAAAGGTGGCCGATGAGCTTCAACGCAGGGGCAAGCTAGGTGGCTAGAAATAGCCAGCATCCCATAACGTGAGACACCTTCGCTACACTCGGGATGACAACATCCATGGGTGTCGTTCTTCGCCTTCAACAGGGGATGCGAAGAATGTTGGCTGTTACGCAGAACTGGGTTGGGCGATCGGTTTCCACATGGCGGGAAGACGTCTGGTACCAGAGGCAGCTTGACAAACCCATCGTTTAGTAGTACACACTTGATAAGTTCCCGCTATGATTAGGGTGTAATTGCCATTTTTCTGCCGATCCTCGTGGCTATGATAGAATTGTGTTATATGATCAGCCCAGTAGTGATCAGACCGCGCCGGGATCTGACACCCAGGGCCGCAAGTCAGTTATTAACTTCTGGGCAACCCCGTGATAGCTAATTCTATGTAGCGTTCAACATGGCACTAATCCATGGCCAGTTTGTTAGGCTTTTCAGAGCTCCCCTGTTGGATGCTAGGTTGGCTAACCCGTGTTCTGCCTGAAGAGTGGCTGCGTTAAGTGAGTCG
>VGOE01000051.1 GCA_016876035.1 Chloroflexota bacterium | reverse complement strand
TGCAACTCGGCTGGCGACGAGTAGCAGCCGACCGCCACGCCTAGAACCTCCACGTTTTGGAGTTTCCCGCGCCTAAGCTCTCTGTTTTGTGTTTTGTTTAGGCATAAGAAGGGGCAAGGCGAGGGCTAGGGGGCTTGACATCCTCCGCGATTGCCCGATAAGATTCATATGACTATTGCAGCAAAATGATAAAACACGATGTTGGGTGGCCTAGTAGGAGAGTATAAACATGGCGTTCCTTGCTGAATCGATGCCGCCCCTTGAGGTTAGCCAGGAAGAACTACGAACATGGGGCCAACGCTGGCTCGCAGAATTCAACCCAGAGACAGGCAAAGCCAAAAGGGCAAAAGCCTTTGACCGCAGACAGTCAGTCAATTTTGCTTCGTTCATTGACCGGAGTCTTGCCAATTCCCTTGCAGTAATGTTGGGCGGAATCCCTGTCATAGCAGCGAAAGTTGGAGCACTCACTCCCCTTCATCCGGATTGCGTTGAGATTAGGAACGTGAGGGTAATAGGTGGTATCAGGCCACAGAACTTTGACGTGGTCTATCGCCCTGACGGCCCGAGGATAGCCTTTGACAGCAAGACATTGAATGACGAGAAGAGCGTTCGAAAGAACTGGCAAAACATGATCAACGACCTCGCTACCGAAGCAACGACCGTTCATACCCGCTTCCCCTTCGCAATAGTCGCTTTTGCGGTAGTTATCCCGAGACCGGCGCTGGCCAGCCAGCAGGAAGCGGATATAATTAGGACATTAGAGCGCCTTGGGACTAGAAGAGATGTGCTAGACCAGTCTCAGCTTGCTGAAGCAATATCGCTGATTGTTTGGGATCCGGCCACCGGCGCTATCGACGCTAACACTCCGACAGGCACATCCATTCTTCGGGTAGAGAAACTGTCAGCAACGCTGTTTCTGCAATACTTGAATCGCTATAAGGGCCTGCCACCCCATAATGTAGCTGAAGTAGAGGCTGAGGAAGACAACAACGGGGATTAGGGACGTGCGCCTTGTTTGACTCTAACAAGAAGCCCGCTGGAAATCAGAAGCTGAGGGGTGGTTACTACACCCCAGTGAAGCTTGCTAATTATCTCGCTAAGTGGGTTTTGAGGGGGGGCAAACAGAGAATACTGGAGCCTAGTGCAGGTGACGGCAATTTTGTTCTTGCCTGTCTTGAACAAAGTAACAACGGTCAGAGGGATGTTAGCGAGACTAGCTTGGAAATTGTGGCGGTTGAGATTGAAAAAGACGAAATCGAGAAAGCAAAAGACAGGGTTCGAGACCAAATCAGCAGTCATTCCAATGTCACCTGGATCAATGGTGATTTCTTTGCCCTCTACGAAAGCCTCAAGGGCCAGGAACGGTTCGATGCGGTCGTGGGCAACCCACCCTTCATCCGCTTTCAGTATTTCGACGACAAAAGCAGGGAAAGCGCGTTTCAGCACCTGCGCGGCGTGGGATATGCTCCGACTAAACTGGCCAATGCCTGGGTCGCATTTGTACAGCTTAGTATCGAGCTCTTGAGGGAAGGCGGACGACTGGCTATGGTGACACCGGCAGAACTTCTTCAGGTGAAGTATGCGGCAGAACTTCGCTCCCGACTGAGCAAGCAATTCGATCACATTGTTTTGATCGGCTTCAAGAAGCTCGTGTTTCCAGAGATACAGCAGGAAGTTGTTCTGCTGTTGGCGGAGGGAAGAAGGAAGTCCGCAGGTCCGCCATCGGACATTCACACTATCGAATACGAAGATGGTGATGGCTTGGTAAGTCGGGGTAACATGGCTGACGCCATAGCTCATGTACCCACCAAACACTCCCGCAACGGGATGAAGTGGACATCGTTGTTTCTAAGCAAGGAGTCTTTTGAGGCTCTTGATGAGGCGGAAAAGGCACCAGGACTGATTCAACTGGGAAAGTTAGCCGAAGTTGACATTGGGGTTGTAACAGGTCGGAATAGCTTTTTTGTGGTGACCCCGGATCTACGGAAGCGACTTGGCGTCGAAGATTACACCACTCCTACAATCGGACGGACGTCTGCTCTTACCTCTATGGTTTTCACACGTTCCGACTTTGAAAAGTACGCAGAGCAGTATCCGGCATACCTACTTAACCTGGTAGGTGTTTCTGAAGGGGCTTTCCCTGTTGCCCTAAAAGAGTACATTGCAAGTGGGGAACGGGAACGAGTGGACGTGGGGTTCAAGTGTCGGGTGAGACCACGCTGGTTTGATGTACCTTCGGTCTATGTGCCAGGAGGCTTGATGTTTAGGCAAATCCATCGCTATCCTCTGCTGGTGCTGAACGAGGCGCAAGTAACCTCTACCGACACGATACATCGCGTCCGGTTTAAGGAGGGGGTGAATCCTCGATTATTGGCCGTGGCCTTCTTCAATTCCCTCACCCTTGCCTGGGCGGAGGTTTGTGGTAGAAGTTACGGCGGTGGAGTGCTAGAGCTGGAGCCTAGAGAGGCCGAAGAACTACCGATCCCCTATAAACAAAGCCTTAATCTCGACATTGAAAAGGCTGATGACCTTCTGCGAAGGGGTTGTGTGAGAGATGTTCTTGAATACGTTGACAGAATTGTACTCCAAGAGAACCTCGGCTTCGACAGTGCAACGGTTTGTAAGCTCCGTAATGCATGGCATGAGTTGCAGGAGAGAAGAACCAACAGAAAGCAACCGAGGATTGTCACAGTTTAATTAGGCACAATTTAACAGAATAATTCCGAGAAAACCAAAGCTACACCTATACAGATTAGGTACCATTTTCAGCCAGAGAGGGTACAGGGGAGATAATTCTGTGGTTTGTGCCTGGGACGCACGGCTGAGGAGCGGTTAACGTATAAGTTATCCCAGCCTAGCAGCTAGATTTGAGTCATTTCCCCCCAGGGCAGAGAGGCGGGAGCAGGCGTGGCCGGACTAGGAAGTAGCGTCCTTGACCGGCCTTTCACAGGTCGCTATAGTGGGTTTTGAACAATAGCAGGAGGTGGACGCTATGGCTACAGAGAAACGAAGGCTGGGATACCGAACACCTGCGGCTGAGATACAAGACAAATTTCTGGAGATAACTCGACTATTGGATGTGCAGGAAGTTCGATGGGACAAATTGCGGCAAGAGGCAGACGAGACAGCTACCAAAACAATAGAAGAACTGGAAAGCATAGCGAAATCTGGTAGCGCAAAACCGGAGGCGATAAACCTCCTCAACCACACTATCGACCTCATGATTACGTTGCGCTTTATCGGAGCCCTCGGAATGGGAATGGCTGAGACCCATAAGCGACTAGCCAAGGTTGAAAAGGCTGTAAATGAGCTAAAGCGCGCCATGAAGGCCTGAGCACACCACTTGGTCGTCATCCGCTAGCTAAGCCCTATGGCGCTAGCGGTGGTAATAAGCCAAAGCCCTCGCGCCTGAGCATAGCCATGATCTCGGCTGGCTCACAAGGGCAATCACTGTACAGGCCACTCAGCGCCGATAAGCTGTACTTGCGTAGTAAGAACCAGCACTCGTACTTGTAACCATTCCCTGCATCAGGGTCTTTGACCAATGGCTTCCACCAGTTGCACTTACTGCCCATACAAGGCACGGCCCTAAAGGGGCACATAGCCTCGCCGGTAGCCCTATCATAGAAGCCGTGGGGGTCATTGGGGTCGCTCACCGCGTTCCCCAGCCCCACATGCTGAAACCAGCGTTCCCAAAAGGCCAGGCGCTCTACCCATTTATTCAGCATGGCATCGTTATCTAGCTCAGGCTGTCCAAACGGTGCCAGTTTCGCTTCCTGTTCCACAGTCAGCATCGTAACTTCTCCTCTCGTTTTCGTAAGCTATTCGTAACATCGGACGTCATTATTGTGCCTAAAACGTAACATGGTAACGACGTAACGAAAGGGGGGGTAAAGGGATAATAGATACCACCAGCCTTTATTACTGTAGTACATAGTAGTAGAAACCGTTTATTCTTCACAGATATATCGATGCAGACGTTACCTATTGTCCCTCCCTCGCTACCAATGTTACGATGTTACGTTTTAGCTACGAAACCTCCAAAGTCTGCTTACACTCCCAGGCGGTAACTTGAGTTTCGATGTTACGTCTTAGTTGGAATGTCGTACTGTTTCCTTAACAGTTCTAAAGTATCAGCGCTCCTCTCAGTATCCACAACATACCGCCGGCTGCCAGGTGCCCGCTTCATGATTAGTTGCACCTTGCGGAGCACGTGGCCTACATACCGATTACTCAGCCTATCCGCTTCACGCTCCAGGCCCTCGTTCACCTTCTCGGCTATGGCTTTCACGCTTAGGTCGTTATCACCGCTATCAATCAAGGCAAACAGCGCCCTTAGTACATCCCCATCGACGCTCTGCCCACGCTCCGACTTTAACTCATCGGTGTATTGCCTGGCCCACAGCCGTAGCTCTTGCCTCTCAGCAGGGTCATCCATCACCTGTATTAGTGAGGCGGTTATCTGGCTAAGGCGTGGCTCAATGCCCTCCTGGGCCAGTATGGGCACCGGCGGCTGTTGCTTTAGCCTTAATAGCTGTGTAAACCGGTAGGCCAACAATTGGTTACGTAGGGCCAGCGCCTCCTCATCAAAGCTGGCCGGTAGGACTAGCGGTATCTCCTGCCGCCGCCGCATCTTGCCCATGCGCTCGGTTATGCACCGTGTCTCCAAAGCCAGGTCATGGAAGCGCTGACGGGTAGCGACGATCTTTGGGCCATAGACTCTGTACGCCACTGAGTAGTAACCACCGCGAGCACCTTTCTCCTGTCGGATAACCGGTGTATCCTTGGCGAACCCGCAGTTTAGGATTTTCACCGCCGCAGCGTACTCATCGCTTTTCACCGACAGGTCGGCCTCGTCCAGTATCAAGGTGCCCTGAAACTGTTCCAGTATGCGGAAAATAGAGGCCACGGAGATTGCACCACTAACGAACATGGGCCGGTAGCAGATGGAGCCTACCACCTTGAGGAAGCGGCTTTTGCCGGTGCCAGGCTCACCTATGCACCGTAGGTAGGGCACCACTGAGAAGGCGCCATAAACCCAGCTTAACAACACGTAATAGCTTGCCAGCCTCTCAAAGTACTCGCCAAGGTCAACGTAGGCATGAATGAACTCCTGTACCTTCGCCCTAAGCGTGGCCGTATCCCCATAATCCACCGGCTCGCTAGGAAACAGCACGGTATTCGTCTGGACGATGCTATTATCGATCGGTTTGTACCATTGCTTGTCCGCCGGCAACCGGCGCGGCTCTGGCCCTGGCAGCATACCGGACTCTTTGGGCGGTACAGCCAGGTAAACCAGGCCCACCTGCCCAGTTTTGTAATCCTTGACCTGCTCTAGCAAGGCACCATCAGGGAATACCTTACAGCATACCTCGGCTGCTTTCGGTTTGAATTTACGTTTTTCTTCCATAACTTTGTCTCCTACATTGAGAGCCTACGGCTTATCTAACGCAGCCTCCCAATTTATAGGCAAACACGCCAGCCAGCCCACGAGCCAGTCTCTTCCTCCGATTTGAGCCATCTGGACAGCGTGTTCCCTCCATGCTGGTGGTAGCACCAGGCCCTCAATGGCGGCGTTCACAAGGCGCTCTACCTCAGCCCCCTCGTCGGGGAATAGTGGTAGTCTAAGTTGCTGTGGCACCTGAACATCACTCATATCTTTCCTCCAAGGTGCTGGGGGGCCAGCTAAGTGAGGCCAGCCCCCACAGCAAGAAGGGAGGGAAAGAATGTCGCAGAGCGACAAATTCTCAGTTAGAAGTTCTCTCTTGTACCAGCCGGACGCCAATCAACCCTCTTGCCGGTGCTCACCTTGTCAGCCTCCCAGTAGAGCGTGGCTAATAGCTTGTCCAGCCCTGACAGGAGGCTGCTGACAGCCCCCTCGAACTTGCTGTCTACGTGAGAAAGCACCTTCCGCCGGCTGTTTGCTGAACCCAGCAGCACCCGAGCCTGATTGCGTACAGGTCGGCGCTCCATCTTGGGCCGCTTGCCTTTCTGCTCGTAAGGCCCCCCAGGGTACAAGGTGACGTCTTCATACTCGCCAGGCACCACGTCAGGCCACGTTAGGTGTGCTGGCAGATTGACGGTGACCTGGCCAGCATAGAAGCTGCTTCGATACCTCAACTCCAGCCCCTGCTCACCCAACGCCTCCAAATTGCTGACCTCCACCACCAGACCCTCCCAATGGGGGTGACTGAAAACCAGCTTATCTTTGTCGCGGCTGACCCCCCAGGTGAAGTAACCTGAGATGTCTGCTGGAAACTGACGTTTGGACATCTCATTTACGATCCTGTCTAGACGCTCCGTTGTAAATAGTTCTCCCATGATATTATCCTCCTTTGCCCGCAGACTGAAGGGCCTCGGCCATAGCTTTCTTGTGCAGGTCAAGCTCTACCTTAGCTCGCATTGTTCCCGAGACGTCAAGCTGTTTCATCACAATGACATCAGCCGCCGTAAGCGTGGATGGTAAGGTAGGCACCGGCTTCCCCGCCGCGCGTAGCGCCTTGCGGTCTAACCGGAGCTTGAGGTAACTGGGCAACCCTCCAGCCAAGGCGATGAAATCAGCCTCCGACAATTGGAATAACCTGGCAAACGCCACATCCTCAGCGTCCAGCAATCCAGTGCCAGCCCCCAGCCCCGCAGATTGCCGTTCTTCCCTGGCAAGCATCCTCCGCTTTACAGCTTTGACCACGTCCAGGTTCTTGACGCCTAACGCCAAAGCGGTTTCGATCTCTATTTGTGTCAGTTCGATTTCACCCATCTAAGCTCCTCTCTCTGCCGCGCATTAGCATCCCCAGTAGTATCTCTGAACTTGAGCGGCCATACTCCTTAATAGCGACACAGGTGTCACCAATAATAGTCAGTGCCAGGCGTTCCCCTACATTTCTTTCCAAGAACGAATAGACACCCTTGTACTTGTACGTCCGCTCTTGATCAGCAGGTGGTTTTATGTTTGGTAAGGAGCCAGGGCGTCCCGAGGGGCCTACGATAATCCTGCTGAGCTTTGGGCCATAGTCATAGTCTAACAGCATGCCTAGCCTTTTCATTGCTGTCCCTTTTATCACTTGATAACTCCTTTCCTGTCGTATGTTCAATCAGGCTTCAGTTGTTTCTTCTCCGCTACTCACCACCTCCTTCTGTGCGACCAGCAAGGCCAGGGCGGCCCTAAGTTTCTCCACCATTTCAGGACTGGGTGTCCGTTTGCCCAGCTCGTACTCGGACAATCGAGACTGGGTGATTCCCACTGCCTGTGCCAGCCTGAATTGTGGTATCCCTGATAATAGGCGCTGCCAGCGCACATCCGAGCCTACACTCATGGCCTTGACCTCCGGCGTGCCTATGATTCCTCTGATTCTATAACCTCGATGCTGACACAAACACCGTCGATAAGGGCTGCCCACACCCTCAGGCCGAGGCTAGCCACCAAGTCATCTTGGTGAATACCAGTGTTTAGGGACGATCTGCTCGTCTTGGGTTTGTAGTTGCATTCTGCCATCTGTCCCTCATCGCCGATGACTCTAAGCTCGCATTTGTCTGTGTCAAACTCCACTAGCGTACCGATAATAGCAATGCCCTTCACTTTATAACCTCCTTTACATTCCCCAAAATAGAAGGGGTGTAGTATTATTGCTCTACACCCCCATTCTATAGCCAGGCTTAGGCTATTTAATATGCACCAAAAACGATGCTCTAGTTTATGTGCACAATCCCTCTCTCCTCAATTCTCTCCCTCTTTTGACTGCCTCCTCAGCAGTTCTACATCTACTCCTGGTCACCTTTCCTTCCCTACTATACGCACTCTCTTGACGAGGCATACCAAAGCGGTCGCCTATCTGCCCATACGTCCAGTGCTCATCATCTCTGAGCCTGGCACACTCACAACACAGTTTGTCAGGCAGTGGTGGTCGCCCAGGCCCCCTAGACCGCAAATCAGGCACTTTTCCTTGCTTTATAAGGGTCGGAAGTACATCCCCTTGCCATTGCATGACCCGCCACCAGACACTTTTAACGTCCTCTATAGTAGCGAAGGTCACGTTGATATAGAGGTGATGTTCGCGGAACCAATGCATATCTGATGGACTAGAAGGAACGTACTCAGTCACGCTAGGGACTATCTTAATGTCGAAGTCTAGGTTATCATCCTGCATAATGTCACCCTCACCCATTCTTAGGTTAGCCCTCCGTTCTGCTGCCTCTCGCGGAGCTTCCGTAGCGGGCCATGCTTGGCATGTTCCTCGTGCTGCTCGGCAACCTTCACATGCCGGTAGACCTGGGCAGTCATTGTGGGAGTGGAGTGGCCCAGGTTGCGAGCCACAATTTCCAGCTTTGCACCTGACTCCAAGGCCCTGGTTGCATAGTAATGGCGTAGCTGGTGCGGATGAATAGGTGGGTCGATACCCAGCTTGCCGCAAATCTGCTTCAGCATGACTTCGAAGGTGCTGTAAGACCAGTGCCGGTGAGGGTCAGTGCCAGGGAACACCCACTTGCTTTCGGGTGCCTTCTTAAGCCAGGCCCGCAGCATATCCCCCGTCTCCTGGCTAATGACCACTGTCCGCTCCTTGCCACCCTTCCCCAGCACCTTGAGTTCCAGATGGACCAAATCCGTATTCCGCCGTTCCAGAGTGCATACCTCGTTCATGCGTAAGCCGGTGTCAAGCGCAAGCATCAATACCGTCTTGAACTTCACCTCATCCCTGGCCCTGTACAGTTTAGCCTCCAGAAGCTTCTGTATTGCCTCATCGCTGGGGCACTCCACCTCTTTAGAAATAGCCTTGGTGAGAGGCATGTCTGCCACTGGGTTCTCCGGCCACAGGTTGTGTTTCACCAGGAACTTGAACAAGCTCTTTAGCGCCTTCTGGTGGCTTTGGATGTCGTGGGCACTGAAACGCTTCAACCTGGCACCCAAGTTTGCTTGCACGCTCAAAGCTGTGGGGTTGGGGTCGCTTCTAAGGTAATTCACAGCACACTGACGGTACAAGTCAATCGTCTCTTGGGATTTGCCCTCGAGTTCCAGGCTAGCCAGCCATTGTGGGATGCCGTCCTCCACCTTCGCCAGCCTGTTAGGGAGCGATGGCTTCTCTAGAGGCTTGGCTTGCTGTGACCACCTCAGCAGCACCGAATTGAGGTCTTGCCTCCTAAGCTCCGCAGTATGCTCGTGTAGCTCCCGCGCCAGGTTGTACTGCTGTTCCATTAACCTATGTACCTCACACCTTAATTTTACCATCTCTTGCTGCCATAGAAGCATAACTTGTACAATTGGCGAGCCTGTTGCGCTGTGGTAGAATGGTTGCCGTGAGGAGTGTATGCTACTAGCTATTGATGTGGGAAACTCCAAGGTCGCTTTTGGCATCTTCGAGTCTGGTAGGCTGAAGGCCTCCCTGTCTATGGCCACCAATGTCCACCGGCAACCAGATGAGTACGCCGCCATATTGTTCAATTTGCTGCCCTATCATGGGATAGCCAGGAGTGATATTGCAGAAGCTATTATGTGCAGTGTTGTCCCTCCCCTGGTGCCTCTTTTCCAGAAATTGTGTGAGGGCTATCTGGGAATCCCCTTGATGGTAGTCGGGCCAGGGATCAGAACGGGAGTCCGTATCTGCCTCGATAATCCGCGGGAGGTCGGCCCTGACCGGATAGTGAATGCAGCGGCGGCTTACCGTCTCTATGGTGGGCCAACGATCGTGATCGATATGGGCACAGCCACCACGTTTGATGTTATCTCGGAAGAAGGCGATTACCTTGGTGGCGCCATCGCCCCGGGCATGGAAGTGGCTACTGAAGCCCTCTATACCCGCACGGCCAGGCTACCCCGCATAGAGCTGGCCCGTCCGGCACACGCCATCGGCAAGAATACGGTCAGCGCCATGCAATCGGGGGTCATTTTCGGCTATGCGGGGCTGGTGGAAACCCTGATAGCCCGGCTGGAAGAGGAGCTGGGGGCAAAGGCGCGGGTGATTGCCACCGGTGGCTACGCCGATGTCATCGCCAGAGAAACAAAGGTGATAGAAGTGGTAAATGGTGACCTGACGCTCCTCGGGCTACAGTTGATCTATGAAATGAACAGGAAATGAAGGAGCGCCGGGTTGAGGTTGTTTAGTAATGTCATTCTGAGGAGTCCGCCTGCGGCGGATGAGGATGATACGAAGGCGTTGATAGACGATCTCAGGTTGGTTCCGTAGATGCCCAAGAAGGGAAGTGGCGGTTTCCTGGAATGGCTTGGTTGATGGGGAGGAGATATGCTTCAGAACAAGACGGTGTTATTGGGGGTTAGCGGCAGCATCGCCGCTTATAAGGCGTCAGAGCTGGCCAGCAAGCTGACGCAGGCTGGGGCAGCGGTAGATGTGGTGTTGACAGAAGCCGCCACCAAGTTCATCACTCCTCTGACCTTCAGCAGCATCACCCGTCGCCCGGTAGCTAGCGATATGTTTGCCACCCCGACAGAATTTGAGATTGAACACATCGCCCTGGCAGAACGAGCCGATGTAGTGGTTATCGCCCCGGCGACGGCCAATGTCATGGCCAAGCTGGCGGCGGGCATTGCCGATGACCTGCTCACCTGCACGGTGTTGGCCACGAGAGCGCCAGTCATCCTGGCCCCAGCCATGAATGTCAACATGTGGGAGAAGCAGATCACGCAGGATAATCTTGCTCGGTTGCGTTCCCGTGGAGTTCACATTGTTGATCCTGGGTACGGGGCGATGGCTTGCGGCGCGGTGGGCGTGGGCCGCCTCGCCGATACAGAGCAAATCCTGTCTGCCATCCAGGAGGTGCTGGGCCAGAAAGACGATCTTAAAGGGAAGCGTGTTGTGGTCACGGCAGGCGGAACTCAAGAACCCATTGACCCGGTGCGCCATATCGGCAATCGCAGCTCGGGCAAGATGGGGTATGCCCTGGCCGAGGCGGCGCGGGATCGAGGAGCTGAGGTGACTTTGATCAGCGCGCCGACGGCGCTACCCGATCCTGCTGGCGTGGAGACAGTCCGCGTCCAGACAGCGCTCCAGATGCGGGAGGCAGTCCTGAGCGCTGTCCCGAAGGCGGATGTCTTGATTATGTCGGCGGCTGTGGCCGATTACCGGCCGGTTTCCCCTTCCAAAACGAAGCTGAAGAAAGAATCTTCTCCGCGGATAACGCTGGAATTGACCAGAAACCCCGATATTCTCAGCGAAGTGACTGGTGACCTGATCAAGGTGGGGTTTGCCGCCGAGAGCGAGAATCTGATAGAGGGTGCGGTGGCCAAGCTGAAGGCCAAGAACCTTGATCTCATGGTGGCGAATGACATAACCGCTGCGGATAGCGGCTTCGATGTTGACACCAACAAGGTGATATTGATTGACCGCCAGGGGAACAAGGAGGAGCTGCCTTTGCTACCAAAGGCTGAGGTGGCTCAGAAGATTCTAGACAAGGTGGTAGAGATGCTGGCTGGAAAGCGGCCTAAGAAAAGGAAATGATCAAGGATCAACTGAGTCAGCAAGAGCTACCCAAAGCTTATGAGCCGGGGCAGGTGGAGGGGAGGATTTATCGGTTCTGGTTGGAGAAAGGCTACTTCACCCCCAAGAAAGACCGCAATAAGAAGCCCTTCGTTATCATCATGCCCCCTCCCAATGTCACAGGTGAACTTCATCTGGGGCATGCGCTGACGGCTACACTGGAAGACATTATGACCCGATGGCACCGCATGAAGGGGGAGGCTGCCCTCTGGCTTCCTGGCACCGATCATGCTGGCATTGCCACTCAGGTGGTTGTGGAAAGGCAACTGGCTGCAGAGGGGCTAACCAGACACGGAGTGGGGAGAGAGAAGTTCGAACAGAGGGCATGGCAGTGGGCCAACAAGTGCCGCCAAACCATCATTGAACAACACAAAAGAATGGGAGCCTCCTGCGACTGGACCAGAGACACCTTCACGCTGGACGAGAAGCCCTGCCGCGCTGTGGCTACCACCTTTGCCCGGCTGTATAACAAGGGGCTGATCTACCGGGGCGAGCGGATCATCAACTGGTGTCCTCGCTGCCAGACGGCCCTCTCTGACCTAGAAGTGGAGCACAGGGATATAGCTGGCAATTTCTACTATATTAACTATCCCGGGGTCGCTGAGCCTGGGTATGTCACCGTGGCTACTACCCGCCCGGAGACCATGTTCGGCGATACCGCTGTGGCCGTTCATCCTGAGGACAAGCGCTATGCCAGCCTGATAGGCGAGAAGGTGGCCATCCCGGTAATCAACCGCCCCATACCCGTTATCGCCGACAGTGCAGTAGACCCCACTTCCGGCACTGGAGCGCTGAAGATCACCCCCGCTCATGACCCGGTGGACTTCGAAGTCTCTCAGCGACACCGCCTGCCCCTGGTGAACATACTCAACCCCGACGCCAGCCTGAACAAGGAAGCAGGGCCCTACGAAGGCTTCGACCGCTTCGAGTGCCGCAAAGCACTGCTGGCACAACTGGAAAGGGAAGGGCTTTTGGTGAAGACCGAACCCCATCTTCATGCTGTGGGGCACTGCGCCCGGTGCGGCACCATGGTAGAGCCCTGGGCCAGCAAGCAGTGGTTTGTCAACACCAAGCCCCTGGCTGAGCCTGCCATCAAGGCTGTAGAAGATGGTCGAATAGTCATCATCCCGGAGCAGTTTACGAAGGTCTATCTTCACTGGATGGAGAATATCCGTGATTGGTGTATCAGCCGCCAGCTATGGTGGGGGCACCGTATCCCGGTGTGGTATTGCCAGGAGTGCACTCAACCTGCGGTTGCGGTTGACGCGCCCCACAGTTGTGCCCACTGCGGCTCGCCCCGAATCTACCAGGAATCCGACGTGCTGGATACCTGGTTTAGCTCGGCGCTCTGGCCCCACTCCACCCTGGGCTGGCCAGAGGACACCGAGGACCTCCGTTATTTCTACCCCACCACAGTGATGGAAACGGGCTATGACATCCTCTTCTTCTGGGTGGCCCGGATGATCATGATGGGCATAGAGAACACGGGTGACATCCCCTTTCGCTGGGTCTACCTCCATGGCTTGATCAGGGATGAGAGAAGGGAGAAAATGAGCAAGATCAAAGGCAATGTCATCAACCCCGTGGAGGCTATCGACAAGTACGGTGCTGATGCCCTGCGCTTTGCGGTCACTTCGGGTACCTCGCCAGGCAACGACATCCCGCTGGCCGCTTCAAAGCTGGAGGCTGGCCGCAACTTCGCCAACAAGCTGTGGAACGCCGCCAGGTTCGTCCTCAGGAGCCTGCCATCAAGTCTGGAGGACACGGCGCTGCCGGAAAACTTGCCTGTGGAGGACCGCTGGATCCTGAGCCGCCTAGATCGGGTGGTTGAGAGGACAAACCAGCTAATGGAGGACTTTCAGTTCGGCCAAGCCGAGGGAGAGATTTACGACTTTCTGTGGGGGGAATTTTGTGATTGGTACGTTGAGCTGGCCAAGATACGACTCAACAAGCAAATCCCTCCCTCCCCCACCCCCGTCCTGGCGCGAACGCTGGAGACCTCTTTGCGCTTGCTCCATCCCTTTATGCCCTTCATCACTGAGGAGATATGGCAGAAGCTGGTCGGACATCTGCCTGCCGACGAAGCCAGGCCCGATTCACTGATGATAGCAGTCTATCCTGCGGCAGCGGAGTTAAGGGACCCCCAGGCGGAAGAGGAGATGGGCCTGGTGATAGACATCGTACGCTCCATTCGCAATGCTAGGGCGCAGTCCAAGATTGACCCCTCGCGATGGATTGAAGCCATGGTTTACACCGGCAACAAGTCAGCTATAGAGTCGCACCGACAAGCGATTGAGGCACTAGCCCGGGTGCAACCCCTGGCTATCCTGGACGCTGGGCAGGTGGGTGGGGACGAGGGGGCGGTGGTGTTGCTGGTGAGGGATGTCAGGATTGTCCTGCCCATGACGGCTGATCTTGATGCTGAGAGGCGGCGTCTGGAAGATGATAAGGAGGCTGTAGAGGCGAGGATTGCTGGCCTTAAGGCTAGGCTGAGTGATGACGGCTTTCTGTCGAAAGCACCCCCGCAGGTAGTGGAAAAGGAGCGGGGAAAGCTGGTTGATTCTGAGACCATTCTGGAAAAGATAGAGCAAAGGCTGGCTGAGCTGAGCCACGGAAAAAGGTCTAGGAAGACCGTAGAGTAAAGGAAGGATGAACAACTATGTCTGCCGAAGAAAAGATAGAGAATCTGGCCAAACTGAGGGCTCAGGCGAAAGAGGGTGGTGGGGCAAAGCGCATCGAAGCGCAGCATGCCAAAGGCAAACTGACAGCGCGGGAGAGATTAGACCTACTCCTCGATCCCGGTAGCTTTGAAGAGATTGATCCTTTCGTTGTTCATCGGGCCACTGAGTTTGGGCTGGCGGAGCAGAAATATCTCGGAGACTCCGTGGTCACTGGCTATGGCAAGATCAGCGATCGGCTTGTGTTTGTTTATGCCCAGGACTTCACCGTGATCGGTGGCACCTTGTCGCTGGTGGCCTCGGAGAAGATTTGCAAGGTAATGGATCTGGCAGCTAAGACGGGTGCCCCGTGCATCGGCTTGCTTGACTCTGGTGGGGCAAGGATTCAGGAAGGGGTAGATAGCCTCAAGGGTTACGGCGAGATCTTCTATCGCAATACCATCTACTCCGGGGTGATACCACAGATATCGGTCATCATGGGCCCCACGGCTGGGGGTGCTGTCTACTCCCCGGCCATCACCGACTTTATCTTCATGGTGAAGGCGTGCGGTCAGATGTACATCACCGGGCCTGACGTGATCAAGGCGGCCTGTGGTGAGGAGATTGCCCACGAAGACCTGGGAGGGGCCATGGCCCATGCCAAGACCAGCGGCAACTGCCACTTCGTGGCCAACAGCGACCAGGAGGTGCTTCAGATGGTGCGCCGCCTCCTAAGTTTCCTCCCTCAGAGCAATCTGGAGCCGCCGCCTGTGGTGGCCACTGACGATGACCCGGAGCGAAGGGATGAGCAACTGCTCCACATCGTCCCTGAGCAGCCCAACAAGGTGTACAACATGAAGGACGTCATCACCAAAGTGATAGATAAGGGGGATTTCATGGAGGTGCACCAGTACTTTGCTCCCAACCTTATCGTTGGCTTTGCCAGGCTTGACGGACAGCCGGTGGGTATTGTGGCGCAACAGCCCTTGCATCTGGCCGGGGTGATCGATATCAACGCTTCGGACAAGGGAGCCAGGTTCGTCCGCTTTTGTGACTGCTTCAATATCCCGATAGTCACCTTTGTCGATGTTCCGGGATACATGCCGGGTACCGATCAGGAGTTCGGAGGCATCATCCGGCATGGGGCTAAGTTCCTCTTCGCTTACGCCGAGGCTACTGTGCCCAAGGTAAGCGTCATCACGCGCAAGGCCTACGGCGGCGCCTATGTGGTCATGAGCAGCCGGGGCCTGCGGGGCGACATCAACTACGCCTGGCCGACAGCCGAGATCGCCGTCATGGGGCCTGAAGGGGCGGTGAACATCGTCTTTCGAGGCGAGATCGCCAATTCTAAGAACCCTGAAGAGACGAGGCAAAAGCTTATTGCTGATTACAGGGACAAGTTTGCCAATCCCTATGTGGCGGCCTCCAGGGGCTATGTGGACGACGTCATAGACCCCAGGGACACGCGTCCCAAGCTGATCAAGGCGCTGGAGATGCTGGCCAACAAGTCGGAGACCCTGCCCGCCAAGAAGCACGGGAATATCCCGCTGTGAGGTGCAGTTTTCGTCTCTGCTGAAGGGCAGGTGGTTATCGTCGTCCGAGGGTGGATGAGACCCGCCTTGTTGCTGAGGTGCGTTTGGGCAGTTGGCTTCGTCATTCGCAGAAAGGCTATACCCCTGCCAATTACTGGGTATGGTGGGTTACGTTTGGCAGTGACCACCATGCTGGTCACTATTGCTAGGAGGTCTTTAAGGCATGATCTTCAAGAGAAAGAATAAAGAGTTGCCTTTCCAGATCGTTGGGATCTATCGATATCCTGCTAATGAACAGCTCTTTCAGGAAACACTCGAATTGCAGTGGGGAGAAAATCTATCGGATGAAGAGCTGGAGAAAGCTAAGGCACATGTGTCAGAGCACTTCAAAAACCTATATGCGATAGAGATCGTTTCTACACAATCTCTAGCCGAGTTCGATTGGTCCACGATAACCCAAGAAGAAAAAGGGCAGCCAAGAGAGAACTGGCAGGTTCCTTACGATGAGAGGCAACTTGATGATAGCGGCTGCCACTGGGTATTCTTTTTTCATTATCTTAATCTTGAGAAGCCATTGTTGACGCCCTTTGGCAAAATACCCTTGCCTATACCTCAGGAGATGCCATCACATCTGGACGGAATTACCTATGAACCTCCTGGATAGACAAGCAGCGTAGCGTGGGTGAAACCCACCTTCTGGCTGGGATGTGTTTGGATGGTGGGTTGCGTTCTTCCCAAGGAGGACTACATCCATCCCATTGATCTACGCCGCTGCTGAAGGCGATTGTTGGGCGGCGGAGGTAGACCAGCGCAAATACACTATCCTGGAATTTATTCCCTGCGTACGGTAGAAGGCCTATGATAAACCTGAGGACGTACGGGAAGCCGCCCCATAATGTGGCCGTCATTCACGGCGGCCCAGGTGCGGCCGGAGAGATGGCCCCGGTGGCACGCCAACTGGCCTTGGGCAGGGGCGTTCTGGAACCGTTTCAAACAGCGGCATCCCTCGAAGGACAGATCAAAGAGCTAAGGGCTGTTCTGGAAGAAAATGGAGACCTTCCCGTCACCTTGATTGGCTTCTCCTGGGGAGCGTGGCTCAGCTTCGTATTTGCCGCCAACTATCCCGCAATAGTGAGAAAACTGATACTCGTCGGAAGTGGCCCCTATGAAGAGAGGTATGTTGCCGCAATTCAAGAGGCCAGGTGGCAGCGCCTCAGCAAGGAGGAGAGAACAGAGGTCAAATTTCTCATGGAAGTCCTGGATAATCCGGCAACTGAAGGCAGAGGCACAGCATTGGCGCGGCTCGGAGCGTTGTTTTCAAGAGCCGATGCGCACGACCCACTAATGTACGAACCAGAATCGATTGACTATCAGGCCGATATCTTTCAAAGCGTATGGAAGGATGCCGTGCAGTTGAGAAGGAGCGGGGAGCTTCTGGAACTGGGAAAACGTATCAAATGTCCGGTGGTGGCTATCCACGGTGACTACGATCCCCATCCGGCTGAAGGGGTTCAAAAGCCTCTGTCTGCCGTCCTGAAGAGCTTTCGGTTCATCCTGCTGGAGAACTGTGGGCACAAGCCATGGATCGAACGGCAGGCGAGGCACAAATTCTACAGAATCATCGAAGAAGAACTGCAGTGACAGGGAAACGCCGCCGCACGCAGAATGTAGGGATCGAGCTTAAGAGCCTGTCTCAGAAAGGACTGTGACAAATCATTACCAACAATCGTGCTATCATGTTGCCACAAAAGATGACCTTGGTGCTATCCAGTGCAAAATAACCTATGGCGGCTCTCTTGTCGGGCCAATG
>VGOE01000050.1 GCA_016876035.1 Chloroflexota bacterium | reverse complement strand
CATTGGCCCGACAAGAGAGCCGCCATAGGTTATTTTGCACTGGATAGCACCAAGGTCATCTTTTGTGGCAACATGATAGCACGATTGTTGGTAATGATTTGTCACAGTCCTTTCTGAGACAGGCTCTAAAGGCCTGCCCCTACATCTGTAACCGTTGTGCAGCGTCATCACAGACTCCAGGGAGGAGCCTTTTCTGCCCAGCATAACCGGCGGGCAGAGGTAAACTCTGCCCCTACATCTGAAAAACAGGAGATTCTTCGCCCGACTGAGGCGGGCTCAGAATGACACAAGTGCCCTAATGAACGGTCACAAGCAATCGCTCTGGTCGAATCAGCCAGCAGCAGCCTTCACCTCAGCCCTGGGCTTGAGGACGACTTCCAGCGCCTGGTCGACGTGATCCACCAGGACAAACTGAAGCCTGTCTTTCACCTCCTGGGGGACCTCTTCCAGGTCTTTCTCATTCTCCTTTGGGAGAATCACCTTCTTGACCCCTGCCCGGTCAGCCGCCAGTACCTTGTCCTTGATGCCGCCGACCGGCAGCACCTTGCCTCGCAGAGTGATCTCGCCTGTCATGGCTACTTCTTTGCTTACGGGTCGCTGGCTCAGGGCAGAGATCAAGGCCACTGCCATAGTAATGCCGGCGGAGGGGCCATCCTTAGGAATAGCACCGGCTGGAACATGAACATGGATATCTCTAGTCTCGTAGAACTTGTCTTCAATTCCCAGCGAAGTGGCCTTGCTCCGGGTGTAGGTCAGGGCAGCTCGCGCTGATTCCTGCATCACCTCTCCCAGCTTCCCGGTGAGGATAAGATTCCCCTTGCCACTAACCGGCGTAGCCTCCACGAACATAACGTCTCCGCCCACTGGCGTCCAGGCAAGGCCGGTGGCCACACCCGTCTCGTCGGCTTCCCCAGCCAGTTCATAGCGGAACTTTTCATGTCCCAGATAATCATGGAGCATATCCGGGGTAACTGTGGTCGGCTGCGTGGAGCCTGCGGCCACCTGACGGGCTACTTTGCGGCAGACAGAGCCAATCTCCCTCTCCAGGTTTCTTACGCCAGCCTCCCTGGTGTACTTCTGGATTATGGCCAGCAAGGTTTCGTCGGGCAGCGTTAATCTATCCTGGTCGAGGCCATTTTCGCGAAGCTGCCTGGGGAGTAGGAACTTCCTGGCAATGTGCAGTTTCTCACGCTCGGTGTATCCGGGAAGCTCGATCACCTCCATGCGGTCTTTGAGGGCTGGAGGAATGGGATCGGTGATGTTAGCCGTGGTGATAAAGAGCACCTTGGAAAGGTCGAAGGCGATATCCAGGTAATGGTCAACGAAGGCAAAATTTTGCTCCGGGTCCAGAACCTCGAGCAGTGCTGCCGAGGGGTCGCCCCTAAAATCGATCCCCACCTTATCAATCTCGTCGAGCATGAACACGGGGTTGTTGGACTCGGCGCGGCGAAGCCCTTGAATGATCCTGCCGGGTAGCGCCCCCACATAGGTGCGGCGAAACCCGCGGATCTCAGCCTCGTCCCTGATGCCGCCGAGAGACATGCGGAAGAACTTTCTCCCCAGGGCACGGGCGATAGAGTGCCCCACTGAGGTCTTACCTGTTCCTGGCGGGCCAACAAAACACAGGATCGGGCCTTTCATGTCTTTCTTCAAATTGCGGACTGCCAGGTAATCGAGGATTCTCCCCTTCACCTTCTCCAGGTCGTAGTGGTCTTCGTCCAGCACAGCGCTGGCCTGGTTGATATCCAGATTGTCTTCGGTGCTTTTCGACCAGGGAAGGTTAATGAGCCAGTCAAGATACGTCCGTGAGACGGTATACTCTGCCGCCCCAGGAGGCATCTTGGCCAGGCGATCCAGTTCCCGGTCAGCTTCCTTTCGAGCTTCCGGCGGGAGCTGGGCTTGTTCAATCTTTTCCTTGAGTTCGTTAATCTCTATGGTGCGTTCGTCGGTTTGTCCCAGTTCCTTTTGGATGGCTTTCAATTGCTCCCGGAGATAGAACTCTCGCTGGGCCTTGTCCATTTCTCCCTTGATTTGAGACTGGATCTTGCTTCCCAGCTCCAGTATCTCCAACTCTCTGTTGATGTAGCCCGTTAGCTTCCTTATTCGTTCAGCAACATCCAGAGTCTCCAGGACATCCTGTGCTTCCTCGCGCTTAAGGTTGATATGAGCAGCGACAAAGTCGGCCAAGTTGCCAGGGTCAGCTATGTTGAGGGCGGCAATACCTACCTCTGCGGGCAAATTAGGTGCCAGTTCGACCACCTTCTGAAACAAGCCCAGGAAATTCCTGGTTAAGGCTTCAAGCTCGGTGGTCTTCTCCGTCTTCGTCTTCACCACATCTACCTTGGCTCTGACGTAAGGCTCTTTTTGTGTTATTTCCCTCAGACGAATTCGGGATAGACCCTGTAGGAACACACTAATGGAACCATCGGGTATCTTGAACATGCGAGCAATAAGAGCTGCTGTGCCCATCGAGTAGAGATTGTCGAAAGTGGGTTGCTCGGCGTCACCACGCTGAGCAAACACACCGATGATCTTGTTTTCTTGCATAGCCGCATCTATGACCTGGACAATGCTCTGGTTGTTGGTTGCTACAGGGGCGATGATGAAGGGGAAAAGCACATGTTCTCTGGCAGGGAGAATGGGCAGCTCTTCGGGGACAGATAATTCCATCTCGCCTATGCTTCTTTGCTGGTTCACTGCTGTCATGGTTTATCTCCCTCTCGAATCAAAGAAATTCATACGCCAATGCGAAGTCCACTTGTCTATCTGCTGCTCATGATGCCTGGAAGGCATCAGAATTGATCCAAGTTCTTTACGGAAACGTGGATAACCTGTTCTGGTCGAGCCTTAGCTAGAACGATTTCAAGCATGCCGTTTTCATGGGATGCTTTGGTTCTGTCAGGATCGATCCTGGCAGGCAAGAGGACACGCCTTTCGAAAGGCCCGGCGTGGATTTCCATCTGGTAGTAATTTCTTCTTCCTCGCGTGGCCAGCTCTTTCCTTTGTCCCCGGATAATCAGGGAGTTGTTATCAACCACGATCTCAATATCGTTTTGATTCACCCCGGCCAACTCTGCTACAACGACTACTTCCGTTGCCGTCTCATAGATATCCACTGCTGGCTCCCACATCTGGCCAAAATACACCGTGGGCGGTTTTGAGCTGCCGAGGTAATCCAATAACCGTTCCATCTCCTTTTGCATGCCCTGTGTGATATTTAGCCAATCGCTTTGGAACCCTCTCATAGCTTCCTCCCTTAATGCAGTGCTCGAGGCGGGGATTAGTTTCCTTCTGCTATTATACCACCCAGACCGACGGGTCTAACAAAGTAGCCGCGTTGGAGTGGAAAGCAGATGGCGCATGGGTAAACCTCTCAAGCAGTCCGAATGGATGGCGATAGTGCTTTCTTGCCGAAATCAGCGAAATGAGATCCTTCGCTACGCCCAGAATGACGGGCCTGTCTTGTCACCCTGATCCGCCACAGGCGGAGAAGGGTCTCTGGCTCACTGATGTGACGCGAATTATTCCAACTAAGCGCCAGTCATTGGGCCCAGGGTGATGAGGCTGAGTCGTTCGCCGCGAACCCGCCGAACCATAAACAGCCCTCCGACACGCACTGGGGGGCAAATCGAAACCTATTCTCGTGGCAGTGGCGAACTCCAGAGTCATCTCTTGGGAATCTCATCCAGCACCTGGCCACTGGAGCCGATGAGTTGTATAGAGAGTGGCATCTGTCCCAGAGCGTGGGTGGCACACGAGAGACAAGGGTCATAGCAGCGGATGGCTACCTCTACCCGGTTAAGCATGCCCTCGGTAAGCTTATCAGCCTTGACATATTCCCTGGCCACCTGGTAAATGGCCCGGTTCATAGCCAGGTTGTTGTTTTGAGTGGCGACAATAATGTTGGCTTTGCGAATAGTGCCGCTGCGGTCCACCCAGAAATGATGGAAGAGAGTCCCCCGCGGGGCTTCCAGAACCCCCACCCCCTGTTCATTGTACCTGGACGAGACTGCCCTTATTTCTGTAGAGCAGATGCCCTCCTTCTGGAGCAATTCCTTTACCCTCTCGGTAGCATAGAGCCCTTCAATGAGGCGGGCATAGTGGAAGTACAATGAACCCTCTACCATCCCCCCATTCCCCAGACTCTTGAATTCCCTAAACTCCTTACCAGCAAGGGGTGTGGTGATACCTTTGGCCACATTGAGCCTGGCTAAGGGGCCTACCCTGTAAATGCCACCTGGGTAGCCCATCTTCTTGTAATAAGGGAATTTCATGTACGACCAGTCTTCCACCCTTTCTTCAATAATGGATAGATAGTTATCGCTAGGCACCTGATCCTCTAGAGTAAGGCCCTTGGCATCCACGAGCCTCAGCCTGCCATCATAGAGTTCCAGATTGCCCTGGGGATCTACCAGCCCCATGTAGGCAGAGGGAAAGCTGGCGAAGTCGTCCATCAATTTCTTCTCTCTGCTCTGAAAGCTCTTGATTATGTCAAGACCTGTACGATAGATGGCTATGGCTTCATCAACTTGCTTCAGGAATTTGTCTCTTGCCTCAGTGGGGAGAGCGTGGTTCACACCACCGGGGATAGCGAAGTTGGGGTGAATCTTCTTAGTGCCCAGAGTCTCTATGATCGACTGTCCGAAACTTCTTAGCCACACTGCCTTGACGGCCAACTCTGGGTTCGCCTCGATGAGACCGATGACATTTCTGGTAGCTGGGTTGGAGTCCATACCAAAGAGAAGATCGGGACTGGCCAGGTGGAAGAAGTGAAGGGCGTGGGACTGGACAAACTGGGCCATATGCATCAATTCCCGTAGCATCCTGGCAGTCGGAGGTAGTTCCACGCCTAGAATAGCGTCACACGCCTTGGCTGCGGCCAGATGGTGGCTCACAGGGCAGATACCGCAGGCCCGCTCTGTGATGAGTGGCATCTCCCAGAAGACACGTCCCTCACAGAATTTCTCAAAGCCCCGAAGCTGAATTACGTTGAAGTGGGCCTGGCTTACATTGCCTTGCTCGTCGAGATGCAGGGTTACCTTGCCATGGCCTTCTATGCGGGTAATCGGCTTTATTTCTATGATTTTCTTTTCTGTAGCCACTTCCATACCTCCTCAGCTAGTCAAAGCGCATCATTTCACTGGGCAACACCGGAATTCGACCCTGAAGAAGCTCGGTGAGGGCATAGTTGATGGCTTCGGCGCGCGGCGGGCATCCTGGAACAAAGCAGTCGACCTTGACCTCGGCGTTCACAGGGAGAGCCTTTTCCAAGAGGGCTGGCAGTTCCGGTGAGGAAGGTATCTTCCCATCTTTGGTGCTCTCGGTCTCAATGTAAGCTCGCCTCAGCACCTCTTCCTTGGAGAAGGCATTGCGCATCGAAGGGGGGCCTCCGAAACAGGCACAGTCGCCCATTACCATGAGAATCTTGCACTTCTCGCGGAGCTCTTTTGCCTCTTCTTCGTGTTCCTCATTGCCTATAGCCCCACTGATCAACCCCACATCCACATTGGGAAATTCCTTGATATCCGTTATCGGAGTTCTGGTGAACTCCACAGCTTTGGCTATATCGACTATGGCCCCATCTATGTCCAGCAAGGACATCTCACAGCCGGCACAGGCATCAAGCCACGAAATCGCTATCTTCACCTTCGTCACGGCATTCGTCTCCTCTTCTCTAGTCTCTTAGCTAGTTCAGCAATTATCTCCAGATCGTCCCTCATGCCTGGAGGCGGCTCCAGCACTCGCTGCGACCGGCCCACTCTGCCATCCAGCGAGATGTACGTGCCTGCCCGCCCCGCCCAAATGGGAGAGGGGAGCACCACATCGGCAGCCTGGGTTAGTGGTGAGACATAGCTCGCCTGCACCACCAGGAATTCAGCCTGTTCAGCTAGGCCCAAGCAGTCTTCAGCTATGTAACCATCATCGGCCAGCAGGAGGTATAGCAGTCTGGGCCTGGTCTCGGCTATCCCGTACCCGCCATCTACTCCCACCCCCCAAGCACCACGGCTGTTGCCCCGTGGCTTAAGGGAAATCCATTTTGGGCCGTCCGTGTTTGCCAAGCTGGCCAACTCTAAGACGCTGGTCACCAAGCCAGGGTCTCTCTTGTCAAGGATGCCATCTCCAAAAACAACCACAACTTGGCCGCCGCGTATGATATCAGCCGTTTGGGTTATCAGGGCCGGGCTTAGCCCGCTCGCCTGTGCCGCTTCGGCCACCGAGGTAACTTTCTGCGGTTGATCCAAACGCTCGCTCTTGTTGGCAACCAGACCGGCCAGAGCCCTAATAACCATATCCATCCCACCTGCGTTAGGCTGTAGCCAGACATCAGCCCGCGAACCCAGGCAGTTATCTTGGGAGTCAATGACTACGAGCTGCGCCCGGTTATGGGTTCTGGCCCTGAGCATATAGCAGGCGGCCACTGGGTGGCTTTCGAGGGGATCAGCTCCCACCACCAGCACGCAGGAGGCCCCCAGGATAGCTTCCAGCGGGCTTTCAGTGTCTAGCCTGAGAATGCTCTTGCCGGAAGCCTTGATACCTTGAGTCAGGGTTCTGTATGCTTTGCCATCCACGATATCCAACGAACTGGTGCCCACAGTGTGGCGCATGAATCTGGCAAAGGCTTCTACTGTCTCATTGGGACATATGCTGGAAATCAGACCGGCTATGCTGCTCCTCTTATAGCGACGCCGGTAGTCCTTGATGGCCGACGCTACCGAATCAAGGGCCTCTTCCCAGGATGCAGTTTGGGTTATTCCCGCCTTGTCTACCATGAGTGGCGCAGTAATTCGGGTAGCCGTATTGTGCACCTGTAGGAAGCGTCCCCTGTTGCAAAGTGGCCCTTTCGGGCTGGTGAGGTTCGCCCCATCTATACGGACTATGTTGTTGTCCTTCACCAAGACATTGATGTCACAGCCCACGCCACATAGCGAACAGACACTCTGAATGCTCTGGCACTCCTCAACTCTGCCCCGGTAGGCGCTGACCTTGCTGAATATGGCCCCAGTGGGGCAAGCCTGCAGGCAGGCGCCACAGGAGATGCAGGACGACTCGCCCAAGGCTTGGTTCAGGTCAGCAATGACTGTAGTGCGCCAGCCCCGCCTGCCAAAATCCAGGGTGTGATTGCCCACAACCTCATTGCAAACCCGAACGCAACGGCCACAAAGAATGCAGCGGTTATGGTCGATAACCAGAAAATCATTTAGGGTGTCAGTGGCCAGGGAAGGGAAGGTATAGGGATAACGAGGGTGGTCCATCTGATAACGGTAAGCCAGGCTTTGCAACTCGCAGTCACCGCTGGCAGCACAGAACCAGCAAAAATGGTTACGCTCTGTAAATATCAGTTCCAGGATCAGTCTTCGGTATTTCTCCAGTTCTTCTGTATGCGTTTTGACCACCAGACCATTGCGAGCCGGGTAGGTACAGGCCGGATTGGGCCGTCGCTCTCCCTCGATCTCAACGACGCACAGGCGGCAAGCGCCGACACTGGAAAGGCCTTCCAAATAGCACAGCGTAGGCACGTAGATATTATTGGCACGGCAGATGTCAAGGATGGTGTCACCATCATTGCCTTTTACCTTTTCGCCGTTGATGGTCAGAGTTATCTCTTTCTTCTCACTCATCCGTCTACTCCTGTGCTCCAGCTTCAAGATCACACCTCAGGCAGCGAGATGCCTCCTCCCTGGACTGCTCCCCAGTGTAGGCCAACATGATCTCTCGGAAGGATGACCGGCGCTCCTTCGAGGCTATCTCGGATGGCTCGATTCTCTTTCTCTCTTTGACCTCCTCTTCGGTCGGAGAGACAGCCGGGACTTCTATTGGCTCATAACCGTCCCTATGTACGAAGGGAGATAGAGGCTTCCCTTGCAAGTACCGGATGATAGAATTAGCTGCTCGCTGTCCTGCGGCCACCGCCCAGATCACCGTCTTCGGCCCAGTGGCGACGTCGCCACCGCCAAAAACACCGGGCCGGTCAGTGGCCAGCGTGCGCGGATCAACCGCAATAGTGCCTCCCTTGCCTGTCTTCACCCCACTGTCCTTGACCAAGCTAGTGTCAGGCCGCTGTCCGATAGCCTCGATGAGGGTATCCACCAAGATGGTATGCTCCGAACCAGCTAAGGGGTGGGGAGTGCGCCGCCCACTGGAATCGAACTCCCTGAGCTCCATGCGGACGCACTCCAGGCCACTTATCCTACCATTCGCAGTCAATACCTTCGTAGGCGCAGTAAGGCATTCAATGTGTATACCTTCCTCTTCGGCAGACTCGATCTCTTCGGGAATGGCTGGCATATCCTTACGCTCCCTGCGATAGAGAATGCTAACCTCTTTGGCACCCTGTCTCAAAGCCACCCGGGCAGCATCTATAGCCGAGTTACCACCCCCCACCACAGCCACTCTCTCGCCTACTTCCGGCTTCCTCCCCAAGTTCGTCTCTTTGAGAAACTCAATGGCATCGTAGATTCCCTTAGCATCCTCACCAGGGATGCCTATCTTGTCCCCTTTGTGCGCGCCGCAGGCAAGGAAGACAGCCTTGTATCCCTCTTTGAACAAGCTGTCGATATCATCGATCCTAGTATTGAGCTTTAGCTCGACGCCTAGCTTAACTATACCGTTGATCTCGGCATTAAGGATTCGTTTTGGCAAACGATACTCAGGTATGGCCACTGCCATCATGCCACCGGCCACAGGCAGAGCCTCAAAGATAGTAACACCATAGCCCTCTCTAGCCAGCTCATAAGCAGCAGTAAGACCCGCTGGCCCAGCACCCACAATAGCCACTCGCTCGGGTTTTCGCGGTTTCACGGGGGGCAAGAATTCCACGCCTTTCTCGTACGCATAGTCGGCGATCATGCGCTTCAGGTCTCTGATGGACACCGCTGCGTCCACCTGTGCCCGACGGCACTTCACCTCACATGGGTGATCACAAACTCGTCCCACCGACATGGGGAAGGGCAGACGTTGCCTTATGAGTTTGTAGGCATCCTCGAACCTCCCCTCCTTAGCCAGTGCTATGTAGCCCGGGCAGTCCAGCTCCACAGGACAGGTATGCTGGCAAGGGGCTCGGAATAGTGCCTGGCAGACTGCTGCCGGGCAGCGTTTGTCAATGATATGGGCCTCATACTCATTGCGGAAGTGTCTCAGGGTGGTGAGCACGGGGTTGGGGGCGGTTTGCCCCAGACCACACAGTGAAGCCGATCCCACCATCTCCGCCAGCTCAGTCAGGGCAGCCAGATCCTCCATAGTGCCTTTGCCCTGGGTTATCTTAGTCAGTATGTCCAGCATCTTGGGGATGCCAGCACGGCACGGTGTGCACTTGCCGCAGCTCTCATCCCTGGTGAACTGGAGGAAGAACTTGGCTGTATCCACCATGCAGTTGTTCTCATCCATAACGATGAGGCCGCCAGAACCCATGATGGCACCGAGGGCGGTGACGGACTCGTAGTCAACAGGCGTATTGAGGTGGCCTATAGGTATACATCCTCCAGAAGGCCCGCCAATCTGGACAGCCTTGAACTCTCGGCCCTCTGGGACACCGTTGCCAATATCGAACACTATCTGGCCTAGGGGCGTACCCAGGGGTACCTCAATAAGTCCACTGTTGTTTATCTTGCCGACCAGACAGAATGTCTTGGTCCCCTTGCTCCTGTCCGACCCTAGACTAGCGAACCATTCCGCACCGTTGAGGACGATGAGGGGAATATTCGACCAGGTCTCCACATTGTTTAGGGTGGTCGGCTTATCCAGCAGTCCCTTATTGGCTGGGAAAGGAGGTCGCTGGCGCGGGTTACCTCGTTTGCCTTCGATAGAGGCCAGGAGAGCTGTCTCCTCGCCACAGACGAAGGCGCCTGCCCCAGGGAAAACAGTGAGATCAAACTCAAATCCCGTGCCCAGGATGTTCTTACCCAACAGCCCGTAGCGGCGCGCTTCTTCTATGGCGTGTTGCAGTGTCTCGATAGCCAGCGGATACTCAGCCCGGACGTATAGGTAGCCATGGCGAACGTTGCCTATGGCGTAGGCCCCGATGGCCATTCCTTCTATTACCGAGTGGGGATTGCCCTCCAGCACGGCCCGATTCATATAGGCACCAGGGTCACCTTCGTCTCCATTGCAAACCACAAACTTCTCGTCTCCGGTTGCACGGCGCACGAAGGTCCACTTAGTACCCGTAGGGAACCCAGCACCTCCCCTCCCCCTCAGACCCGCCTTGCCGACCTCAGCAATAATATCATCGGGTGCCATTTGAGTAAGCGCCTTGGCCAGGCCCCGATAACCATCCCGGGCAATATATTCGTCGAGACTCCTGGGATCCATGTCCTGGTTGTGCATAATGCGGATCTTTTGTAGTTGAAACTGGGGCAACTTCGTATCCAGCGTCCACTCTGAGACAGGCTTTCCGCCGATCAAGTGTCGCTCCACGATAGTGGTCACCCGCTCTGGCGTTAGCTCAGCATAGATCACCCTGCCGGCCTGGGGGTGGACTACGGTAACTATAGGTTCTCTCTCGCAGGGGCCGATGCAGGCGGCTTCGGTGATCACGACATTCGAAAGCTTCTGCGTTTGCACTTCTCTGGTAAACGCTTCCTCGATAGCCCTGGCACCACTGGAAATACCACAGGTACCCAGATGAATCTTAATCTCTATCTTGCTGGCCCGCTGTGCCAGTTGGCTCTGAACCGCGGCTCTCAACTTATCGAGGTCCTCGACTGAAGACAAGTGCGTCACCTGCTGCCTCCTATGTGTAAGTACTCAGAACCTCTTTCATCTTTGTCGGGGTCATACGGCGGTAGACCTTGTCCTCCACCGCAACCACAGGCGAAAGACCACAGCAACCCAGACATCTCACCATCTCTAGCGAGAATATCCCATCCGCTGTTGTTTCGCCAGCATCAATGCCCAACTCCTTCTGTAGCGTATTCATAATCCTTTCGCCACCACGAACGTAGCATGAAGTACCCATGCACATAGAGATAATATGTTTGCCCCTGGGTACCATAGTAAAAAAGGAATAAAAGCTGGCTATGCCATACACCTCACTCAAGGAAACACGCATCTCCCGAGCGATGCTTCGCATGACGGGTAAAGGTAAATAGCCAATCAGCCCCTGTGCTCGTTGCAACACCGGAATTAGCGCACCAGCCTGCCCTCTTGTCTGGCTGATCGCTGCCTGGATCTCTCGGAATATCTTGGCGGCGTGACTTCCATCCACTGGGGAATTGATTGAAGCATCGATACCAGCCCCCACGAGCTTGAGGTTGATGGGTTTGCCCTCGCCATACTTCTTGTAGACGCGACACGTCTGGCATAGGCTGGTGTCACAACCGGAGGCACGACCACCTTCCATGGCTAACTTGCAATAGGTGCCCTCGATCTCCCAGCAGGGCAGTGTCCGGTGGGTATAGGCAGGGCACGCGTCGCGTATCTGAGGAGCACAGCGCGTCATCTCCCAACAGGGAATCTTGCCTGCCCAGAAGGTGCTGATTCTCCCTTCCTCACTAACAACCCCCCGTCGTGCTTCTGTCATCATGTCCACTGCTTCCCCCAGCACCTCAGCCCGACGCTTCTGGCGCTGACGTGCCTCACTGATCCCTGCTGCATGCCCCGCTGTTTCAGCTTTCCTCATAATCGAACCCTCCTCAAAGCTCACAACACACTCTATCCTGAATGATTATTATAGCTCACCAGAGTATTCCTAGACAAGTTGAGGCGTGTTTACACAGCACGAATACTGTGGGTAGCGCACTGAAGTTCACCTTGGTAAAACTCTTCTCCCGATAATCTCTTGTCTGATATACCACCGCTGAACAACTTCAATCACTTCGTCAGTGTGGTCGCAAATCCTTAGTAGGTTAAGATCGCCCTCGGAGATGAACCCTTTGGCTAAGACGAAATTCTTTAGCCATTCCAGGAATCCCCTCCAGAACTGGCTATCGAACATTAACACTGGAAAGGGCTTTATCTTATAGGTTTGCATCAGGGTTAGCACCTCAGTCAGCTCATCAAGCGTACCCAACCCACCAGGCATTATGATGAAGGCAGTCGCATACTTTACAAGCATGACTTTTCGAATGAAGAAATGATTGAATGTTATCGATTTTGTGGAGTACGGATTACAGATTTGCTCCTCTGGCAAGGCGATATTCAGCCCGATTGATGTCACCCCAGCTTTGAGTGCTCCCTTGTTAGCTGCCTCCATCACTCCGGGCCCCCCGCCAGTTATGATCGAGAAACCCATCTGTCCCAGGCGATGGGCTATTTCCTCTGTTTTAGCGTACAGCTCATCTTTTGGGCTAAGCCGAGCCGAACCGTATATACTGACCGCTGGCTCTATACCTGAGAGCTTATCGAAGCCTTCCACTAATTCCCCGAGAATTCGGAACAGGCGCCAGGATTCTTCCTTGGCAAGGTCGTTTATTTCATATCCTTGCGGCATTTTGACCTCCTGTGGAGATATTCTTTGACAAAGGATAGCACCACTATTCCAGGATTACTTCCTCTTCATATTTTGGCACAAGTATGTCCCAGCTTGTCTTTTCCTTGAGAAACTCGCTGAACTGTCTGGTTGCCTCGGGTTCCCCATGGACAACAAATACTCCCCTGGGGGGCCTCCTGAGTGCGGAAAGCCATCTGAAGAGCTCGTTCCTATCCGCGTGTGACGAGAGGCCGTGTAATTGGGCTATCCTTGCCTTCACTGGATAATACTGTCCCAGTATCCTGACTTCCTGGGCACCATCAATAATTTCTCTGCCCAGTGTGCCGATTGCCTGGTACCCCACGAAGAGTATGGTGCTCTCGGGCCGGGAGATGTTAGTCACCAAATGATGTTTTATCCTGCCACCGGTACACATTCCAGAACCAGCTATCACCATGACAGTTCCCAATATGCGATTGATTGCTTTCGACTCCTCTGCCGACTGAACCATTTTCAGGCCCGGAAACTCAAAGGGCGACCTGTCTTGGTGTATTAGTTCGGCCATCTCCTGGTTGAACAATTCAGGATGCCGACTGAATACTCTTGTAATGCTTACTGCCATGGGACTATCGAGAAAGACCATCAAGTGAGGAATGCGATCTTTGATTAGTAGCTGATTCAAACGGTAAAGGATCTCCTGACTTCGCTGTAGAGCAAAGCTCGGTACAATTATGTTTCCCCCAGCCTGGCATGTTGAATTCACGACTGCGGCGAGGCTATCACTTATGTCCGCCGTATCCTCGTGCAGTCTGTCCCCATACGTTGATTCAACAAGAATGTAATCCACATTGTTGAACCCGCTCGGGTCTGGCAATATTGGCTTCTCCCATCTGCCCACATCCCCGGAAAAGACAATGGTCCTCTCTTCTTCTCCTTGACTCACGAAAACTCTTATCATGGACGATCCGATGATGTGGCCAGCATTGTGGAACGTGACCCTGACTCCATCGCCAATCTGAACGGATTCTCCATATTCTACGGGTTCAAACAGTGGAAACGAAGCTCTAACGTCATCAACAGTATAGAGCGGAATCTCTGGGAAAGGACCTTTCCTTTTCTCTCGTTCGTGTCTTTTCCTCTTGAACGCGGCATCTTCTTCCTGAAGATGCGCAGAATCCAGAAGTATGATTTGAGCGATCTCATAGGTGGCCTCAGTGCAGTAGACCCTGCCTCGGAAACCATCGCGAACCAGTTTGGGCAGTAGGCCACAATGATCTATATGAGCATGGGTCAGAAGGACTGCGTCCAGCGTATGGGGTGGGATGGGGAACGGATCCCAGTTCCGGCCCCTGAGTTCCCTTTCTTGGTACAGCCCACAGTCAACCAGAAGCCTGACGTTACTGGTTTCCAGCACATACCTGGAGCCCGTGACATTACCGGCTGCACCTAAGAAAACCAGCTTAATACGCAGCTTCGCACCCCAAGTGCAGAGTCCACATCTATGATACTAGCTAATGACGAAAATTTACAGTCGCTTGCCACGTTATCAAGGGGACCATCAGGTTCTTCCCGGGGTTGGGGCTGTAGTGGTTGCCACGGAAGGCGAGCAGGCACTCTGAGGAGTTGTAACACAGTCTGAATGTGACGTGAAGAATAACAAGGATTGGGGAATTTCAGCCAGGATAGTGTGTTCGGCGCGACAGATTCTGTGGTTGGTCATTCTCTTCAGTCCGACGTATTAAACAGGTTCTCCTGTCTATCTGATGGGACATAGTAACGAAGCGGTTTTTGCTTCCTCTTCAATACCCCTTCCTTCACAAGGCGGTGCAACCATTCCCTGGCTTGACTCCTGGAAACCTGAAGATCGGTGGCTACCTCGGCCTCGGTCTTGGGTGTCTTCATTTGTAGAAGCAGTCCTTTCACTTTTGCGAATAGTTCTTCAGCAGGCGCTATAGACTGCCTGGTCGGCTCCGAGGGCGGCTCCGGTACCTGCACAGTAAGGCCAGGCTCAGCTTCATACGTACTTGCCGGTTCGTTAATACTGGGGAAGGGAAGCGATTCTTGTCTGGATACATCCTTGATAAGGTCAACCTGAATGGCAAGTGCTCTTTCGAACTCTTCTGGACTCGATGGATTCGGCCAGGGTAGGGATCCCTTTTCCCGGAGCGCTCTTAGACCTTTCCCTATGTCCCCACTGGAACGAACATACACCGGAACGAGGTGCAGATTCTCCAGTTGCTCTATTGCTCCCATCCATGTGCCGCCATTCTCATAATCTGTGCTGACAATAAGTGCGGCGTCGGCTAAGGCATAGACTATCTTGTTCCTCTGCATCGCATGGCCGACATCAAATCCCGCGGCCGGATCATAGGGGGAAATTAGAACCAGCCGACTATCCATCAAGAATTCACGGTGATCACGTACCAAGGCCAGGCGTTCGAGGCTATCAGCCAGTACACCGGCCACGCAACCGCCCGCCTGCAATGCACCGCGCATAGCGGCCTGGTCGATACCTCGGGCACCCCCCGAAACGACTGTTTGGCGAGCTCTGGCAGCAAGTCGACTTACACTCTCCGTGTATTCAATGAGCGCGTCATCTACATGCCTGGACCCGACAATTGCTAACCCACCAGTCTCCAGGATAGCCGCATCACCACAACCATATAATATCGGTGGCGCGGTCTCCTTGAGTCGTACCTTCAGCCGCCTTGGATAATCGGGATCCGCCCGACTGACAACCCAAATAGCCCGCGCCTGCCATCGTTCAATGGCCTGGCTCAGAAGAAAACCTCGCCCTAATAGCCGCGTCAGGCGACCGCTGTCAATTATGCCCTGTAACCTCTGCAAGAGTTCGCCTGCCTCGGGGCTTAACAAATCGGCCGGTTCGCGCTCGTTATCCCGGAGAATCCGTGCTAGCCGTTTGTACTCACTGGGGGTCAGCAGCTCAGACGAATACCCCCCACGTCCCACAATCAGCGGCGCAGTCAACAGCAAAATTGCCTGGGTGTTGGCAGAGACTGGACTATTCATTCGTCATGCCCCGCATATGAGAGCGCTAAAGGAAACACCACGCTGCAACCGTGAGACCGCAGCAACCAGGCGGCGATAGTCAGTGTCCAGCGCGAATCGACCATATCGTCCACCAATAACACTGGTCCCTCCGGTATCGACTTTACCACTATGGCCAGGGAACCATCAACATTGCGTGCTTGCTGGCTGCTATTAGCCATGGCCTTCTGCTGAGGACGGTCATCTGTCTTTCCCAGCACCAGGTAGAAGGGCAGATTCAAGGACGCTGCCAGACGTCGGGCAAAGCTCGGTACCAGATCAGGATGCCGTCTTGAAGGGATACAGGTAACCCAGGTAGGCGCTGGCTGCAGATTCCAATTATGAACAAGAGTGGTGCACGCGTCAATCAATTCGTCGGCAAAGCGATTGTCACGGTACTTACCCTGACGCACTAGTTCACCCCATCCGGCATCACCCCAGACGCAGAGCGCCTTCCCCGACTGGGCCTGGTACTCCGGTTGGATTGGTCCGCGCAGTTGCATGTGCGGCAAACCACCAGCCGGCCACTGTCTGCGTGGTTCAATAGGTAAGCTGGTGCGACGCAAGAATGCTACGGCCTCCCGGACAAGCACTGGATCCGTGGCTGTAGGTAGGGCAGGCAAGCTGGAAGAATGTACGGTGCCTGGGTCACCGTCTAAGGCCCGGATTAGAAACTCCATATGGCCTGAAGTCAGGTTCACATACTCTTGCATTTGCTGCTGTTCTTCATACCGTAAAGCGGTGAGACGGTCTGCACGCTGCCAGAACTCTTCGCTCAATGCTACTGGTGTCAACTGCCACTTAGAGCCTTGTTTCACCATAGGCGCCGGCGACTCCAAGGAAAGCAGTGCAATCGTCTTTTCGATCCGGCTATTACTAAGATTCAGCCGGCTTAACAATTCGGGAACGGAAAGACCTCTCGGCGCGGCCTGCAGCGCATCAAGGACAAGTTGCACCTCTTGCCGTGTTGGGAAAGCGTTCTTGATGAAGTAGTCTGTAATGTCTGTCTCCTCTTCACCGCTGAGCAATACGCCATAGGCGGCATCGAGGGCGCGGCCGGCTCTTCCCACCTGTTGGTAGTAGGCAATGACTGAGCCAGGCGTCTGATAGTGAATCACAAAACTGAGATCCGGTTTATCGAAGCCCATGCCAAGCGCAGTTGTGGCCACCAGTGCCTTGACCCTGTTTCCCAGTAAGGCATTTTCAAGTTCCTCCCGGCGGCGCTCTCCAGTCTCGCTAGTGTAGGATTCGACATTCAGGCCGCGGGACTGGAGCCAATCGGCGACCTCATTAGTATCGCGCACGGTGAGTGTGTAGATGACGCCACTACCTGGCAGCGCTGCTACCTGTGAGGCCAGCCAAGCCAGGCGCTCGGATTGATTGGGCAGTCGTATAGTCTGAAGGCGCAGTGAGGGGCGGTTTAGGTCACCACGCGAAATACTGAGGTTGGGACCTAATACGGTTTCAAGGTCAGATATTACCCGGTTGTTTGCCGTGGCGGTGGTGGCCAGCAACCTCAGGTTAGCTGGCAGGGTTCGTATTATCCGCTCGATCAGGCGGTAGTGCGGACGGAAGTCGTGGCCCCAGTCCGAGATACAGTGAGCCTCATCGATAACAAGCAACACGATCCGCGCGGCTACACCCGACAGCACCGCAGCGCGAAAATGCTCGTTTGCCAGCCGTTCAGGCGAGATCAAGAGGATGTCCACCTCGTTGTTGCGAATTGCCGACTCCACTTGTTCCCAATCCTCCTGGTTGTCAGAGTGAATTGTAGCTGCCCTAACACCCATACGCTGTGCCTGGACAATCTGGTTGCGCATCAGTGCCAGCAATGGGGATATCAGCAATGCCGGTCCGGTACCCGCTTCGCGCAGTAACTTAGTGGCAATGAAATAGACCTGGCTCTTACCCCAACCGGTCTTCTGAACCAATAGCAGCCGCCCTCGGCCTTCCACGATATAACGAATCGCGTCCTCCTGGCCTTCGCGGAACTTGGCATCTGATCGGCTGGTTCCAGCATTAAGGAGTTGCCGCGCTCGCCTTGGATTGTAGGTCACTCTTGGACCATCCTAGAGATTTGGCCCGCTATTGGTTCGAGGGAACAGAATTGAACCGTGACCATTGCACGATTCAACATAACCTCCAGTGCGATACCTCCCAGGTTGGTGATCCTTCTCAGAT
>VGOE01000049.1 GCA_016876035.1 Chloroflexota bacterium | reverse complement strand
CATTGGCCCGACAAGAGAGCCGCCATAGGTTATTTTGCACTGGATAGCACCAAGGTCATCTTTTGTGGCAACATGATAGCACGATTGTTGGTAATGATTTGTCACAGTCCTTTCTGAGACAGGCTCTGAAGGTCTATCCCTACATAGACATAGATTGCTCGAGCGGCTGGTTTCAGGTCTTCTTATCAATTGACGGATTACGGGCACAATGGAACTCCACGCTATCTCCAGACTTCGCGGACTGGTTGCAGTGCTCCACTGGCTTCCACTTTCAGCAAAAGGCGAGATTGGCTGGTATAATGTTGTAGAGTATTCTTAGCGCTATCGGGCAGAAATACTGCACTGGTTTGAGGAAAGAGCGTGAGCAGCAGGCGAAGACGCAGAAGGGCGGCTCAGCGCAGGCTGGCTAAGGCAACCAGGCGAACTCCTATCACGATTGGTACGATAATCATTATCGTACTGGTTGCTTTAGCTGTGGGGTTAGCCAGAACGGTTGGACGGTAACAGCGTCGTCTGGCAGAACTCCCGGCTGCCTCTACGCTTGACAAGGCAGAGGGCCGGTGGTACATTACAAGCGACTAGCAGTTTCTCTGGGCGAGTGCTAACAAGGATGAAAGAGAAATGGAACTACCAGAGAGAAGAAGGGCTATTCTGAAAATCATAGTGGCTGAATATATAGCTTCAGGCAATCCGGTGGCGTCGGACGTTATTGCGCGCGGTCACTCCTTGGGAATTAGTCCAGCTACTACCCGACACGAAATGGCTAGCCTGGAGGAGGACGGATACATTGTTCGCCCTCATACGTCTGCTGGCGGGGTGCCTTCAGACAAGGGCTATCGCTACTACGTGGAGTGTCTAATCAAGGAATCCAGGCTTCGGGAGGAGGATCAACTGGCCATTCGACGCTTCTTCTACGAGGCAGAGCAAGAGCCTGAAGCATGGGCGCGCCTGGCAGTTAATATTCTGACCAGGAAGCTGGAAGGCATCGCCATTGCGACTCTCCCTCGTGCCCAGGTATGCCGTTTCAGGCATGCGGATCTGGTGGCACTCCAAGATGCCCTCGTTCTATTGGTGATGGTACTCCAAGATGGTGAGATCAAGAAACGGGTTTTCTTGACGGAGGAGGTGGTCTCTCAGGATCAGCTCACTGTCTGGGCTAACAAGATGAACACCACCTATCAGGGTCTGAGCCGCCAACAGATTGAACGCCAGAACCTTGATCTGTCCCCTATTGAGAAGGAAATTGCTGAGGTGATAACGCAGACAATGGAGGCAGACGATAAGCACGAGCATGAGCAATTTTTTCTTGACGGGTGGCGGCACCTTGTCAAGCAGGCAGGCTTTGTGAAGGGAAGAAGAATGCTCGATTTGGTGGAGGCCCTGGAGGAGAAGCGTGTTCTGGTTAGCCTTATGAAGTCTTTGAGAAAGGGATCAGGGATTAAAGTTACCATTGGCAACGAAAATGAGGAGCAGGCTTTGCGGGACTGCACCGTGATCTTAAGTAACTATGGGGTTGAGGAAAGGAGGGGTGCTATTGGAGTCATCGGGCCTACCCGCATGCCTTACAATATGGCTATTCCTACTGTGGACTATGTTTCTGCGGTTATGAGCGATCTTATGAGCAGGATGCCAGCTTGAGTTCGGGGTGACGTTGACTATGGAGGCCCAGCAGGAAAAGACTGGAGAGCGTTTGGAAAAGGGCAGTACAGAATTCTTGAAGAGTGCTCTGGAAGAGGAAGAGGCTAAGGCGAAGAAATACCTCAGCAATTGGCAGAGAGCGGAAGCGGATTTCGACAATTACAAGAAGCGTGTTGAGCAAGAAAGAAGCGAGAATGCCAAGTTTGCTAACATGACACTGGTGATCAGCTTATTGCCAGTGCTTGACGATTTCGAGAGGGCCTTGCGGTCGCTGTCTCCGAAACTGGCTGGCTTGAGTTGGGTTGATGGGCTACGGCTGATATATCGCAAGCTTCAGGCAACTCTGGAGACACAAGGGCTCACGGAAATCAAATCGGTGGGTGAGACCTTTGACCCTGCTGTGCATGAGGCAGTGGCTCAAGCAGAAGGTGATGAAGGCAAAGTAGTAGAGGAGTTGCAAAAGGGCTACAGACTGCATGATCGAGTGATCCGCCCTGCCTTGGTGGTGGTGGGCAATGGTAGTGGACGAAGAGAAGAAGAATCTGGTGAGGCAGAGGATTAAGGCAAAGGAAAAGGATAGGGAGAGCCGGTGAAATTAGTCTGGGACCGGGCAGAAGGTGAAGAGACAGATGGGTGCAGGTTTCGCCAGTCTCTATTGATGGTCTGCACTGTGATCCTGATTGAGGCGAGCAGATCAAACGTTTCGACCAGACAGCAGATCTGGCTTAGGTTGACATAAAGAGGGGTTTTAAGTTTTCTGTGGTGGGGAGGGTTGGGGTGGTCAGTTTCGGGGTGTAGCGCAGCCTGGGAGCGCACCTGAATGGGGTTCAGGTGGTCGCCGGTTCAAATCCGGCCACCCCGACCAGTTTCATGGCGTTAATGGCACTCTTGATGACGCCTTGGATCTTTTCTCCAGGGTTGGTTTTGACTAGGCCACAACACACGACCTCTCACAAGAGGCAGGCGTAGCGGAGGGCACGATTTACAACTACTTCCAGAGTAGACGTGACCTCCCACCATCGCTGGCCTCCAGCCAAGTCGTCAGCGAAACGTTCCTAGGCTTGCTGGAGCGTGCAGCATAGATAGACTTCGGCACACTGCTGTCCTCCCTTGTAGAGCACGGGTTGACCCTGGCCTTTCATAAAGGAGACATGATTCCCATCCTTATGTGGTGAGATTCATGGCGATCCTGAACTGAGCGCAGTTCGTGGAATAATCTATCCGCCCTGCCTTGACCTTGATGGAGACGGACATCGAGTCCAGATAGTCATGAATACTGCCATTGGAGGTGCGCTTCTCTATTCTTGTGGCTCTGGCTCAGTCGGAGACGGAGAAGTTGGCAGTGACGTCCTTGTCCCCGTCCATGTGGATAACAGTGGTGACATTGGTTCCTAAAATGTCACCGCTCCAGTGGTCGAGTTTCCAGCCATAGTTGGGAACAGCCGTGGTGGTCACCCACTCGCCCTCATTGTATGTGTAGGTGCCCGGGGTAGGGGCAGTCGTTCCCTCACCTCTAACCGCTATAGTGAGGTAATACTCCTTGGTAGAGGGCTGCTCTTTAGTGTCGCAACCACCGACAATGGGTAGCAGAAGAAACAAGATGGCTACCGCTAGAAACAGACACTTTTTCATCTTGCGCTCATCTCCTTATCCTACTTGCTCATTGCCACAACTCTATCATATGGGTCTTCTGGGCACAGAGTGACGTCCGAAAGGAGATTCGAGGCAAACTTGCCGGAGAACATGTTACGCGTGCCCCAAGGTTTGGCCAACGACGGTGCGGTCAACCCCACATAGTTGGTGCGGTACGTCGCTTACTCACTGGCGCAACCTATCTTGAACCGCTTCACTGCTCAGTTCGCGGAGAGCATCCGAAGCCACCCACCTGGCGCTTCTGGAGTCAATCTGTTGAATCTCCTGGGCAGTCTTGATGGCTTGCTCATTCAGGTTGAGGTTGCGTTTCCCGATCTGTCGCAACGCCCAGTTGACCGCCTTCCTGACGAAATTCCTGTCATCAGAGGCTTCTCTCTCTATCAAGGGCAAGAAGGCCTCAAATTGCTCGTCCGCGGCCTTTTTGTCACCAACAGCCAGGCAAGCCATCAGCGCAAATGCCGACCTCTTGACGAATTCTTCTTTTCTGGAACTCCATTCCACGGCCTTGCGGTAAGCAAAAGAGGTCTTCTGGAACAAGTTCAGGCAGCACTGGTCGCAAACGTCCCAGGAGTCAAAATCCTTCGCCCAGGCTTCCATCTGATCTTCGGTGACAGCTTTCGGATCATCAATCATGCCCGCCAGTATGCGAGCTTCATGGATGCCTGATGCCCAGAGCTGTTGGGCCAGCATATGATCTCTGCCTGCCTCTTTGGCGAGCTTCCTGAGATTCGGAATGGAGACCCCGTAGGTGCTCTGGGGGTTGATTCCGAACCGTGCCATTCCTTTGACCGCCTCAGGATTGGCTAGCGACTTCAGTTTCCCTAAAATGTCTTTGTACTGCATCTTCTCGCCTCCTAAGCACTGGATTCAAAGCCGAACCGCTGCCTAGTGTCCGGACGTTTTCTTTTCCATTCCACTCTGTCGGATGCATGCCGGTGGTTGAGGATTTACAGAGGATAATCCATACTTCTGCCGCTCGCAAGGTTGACATACAGGGGCAAGGAGGATACGATCTCCAGGACGGAGAGAGCGGACAACAGATGTACAAAGGGAAGGCGATCAGCAGGTTCCTGTCGCTGGTAGACGAGTTTGGCCAGCTACTACTGGTCACGGACGAGGAGGTGGAGAAGCTCTTTGGGGAGGAGGTGGTGGCGGCACTGGCGGAGCTGGGCCACTTCGATCGGGAGGGCGGGATTTGCTCAAGCTGTGGGGGTGATTGTTGCCGCGACATGGGCTGTGAGCTTTACACCACGCTATTCAAACGGTGCCCCATTTATGATCTTAGGCCCATAATCTGCCGGCTACATTTCTGCCATCGCTTCGATGCTGGGGGCAAGTCACTGGTGATAGAGCTGCGGGATCTTTTCTTCGGTTGCTTCAGGGCTGTAGACTTCTGGGATAGTGGCAACTTAAGGTCGCTGGACGTTCCGCCTCTGGCAGGGGCTCCTCCTGAGCTCATGTCCGCTCTATTACCGATCATGACAGCGGTGCAGCAAGGCAGTCTAGACCCTGAGCGCGCCGCAGAGCTTATCCGTTGTCAGGCCAGAGATTATCATAGCAAATACTTGCGCCACAAAAGTCTAATAACGCCGTCTGCACTTCAGGGTGATTAAGGCAAGGCGACGGGACAAGGTCTAGAGCTATACCTTCATCCCGATGCTAGCGCCGTCCAAGATGGCCCCTCTTATCAAACGCAACTCGACGCAATCGCCGGCCTCGTAGATTTCCGGTACTTTGCCCTTCAGCACCTCGAGTAGTCGCCTGCCAGGCTGCATGCCCTCGGCCACGACTATGGTGTTCGCTTTGATTGTCTGCCTCTCTCCATTCTTGCTGATGATTATGCCTTCTTTGGTAATCTCCTCGTATGTCACTTCGGTAATCATATCAACCCCGCCCTGGCGAAGGTCAGCCAGCACCCTCCATCTCCGTGTTATAGCCATGTCTCCGGCTAAACCCTGTCCGCTTTCGAGGATAGTTACCTTTCTGCCTCGCTGTACGAGAAATGTTGCCAGTTCACAGCCGATCAGGTCGCCACCAATGACGGCCACCCTTTTACCTACAGGCATCCAAAACTTTGCCAGCCGCCTGGCCAGTGACGGACTCAAGAAACGCCGCAGGAACGGCCCAGCCAGATATAGGACTGCTCTTTGCCCAACAGAAAGCTTCTTAGCCCCGTCTCCTTTGAAACGGCCAGCCAGCATCTGTTTTATATCAGCAACGGTGAGGACATTGCGCTGATTGCCCCCCTTGATTCTGGGCGTCATCTGTTGGGAGCCCAAAGCCACTATGACCACATCAGGCTTGCTTCTCTCGATAAGTTCTGGGGTAGCTTCTTGTCGGAGTTTAACCTCTACGGGCAGCTTGTTGACCTGAGCAACCAGGTGGTGCAGAAAGTCCTCGTTGTCAGGGTATATTGTGGAGGCAAAGAACAACGACCCACCCAGCCGACGCTCCTTCTCATACAGTGTTACCTGATGGCCTCTTAATGCTGCCACCCTGGCTGTCTCCATACCTGCTGGCCCGCCTCCTACAACTATTACCTTCTTGGTGTGCTCTGTTCGCTGGATTCTGAAGTCGGCCTCGCTACCGGTGGCAGCATTGACGGCGCAATACATGCTTTCAGCCCAGAAGATCTGGCCGACGCAATTGTAGCAGTAGATGCATGGCCGGACGTCTTCTAGTTTTCCCGAGGCGAGTTTGCTGGGGAGGTCCGGGTCGGCCAGAAGCGGTCGGGCCATGGCAATGAAGTCTGCCTTGCCCTGGCGCAGGATTTGCTCGCCAAGTTTGGGGCTGATCCTTCCCACAGCTATCACTGGTATCTTGACCAGCTTCTTTATTCCCTCGGCCAAAGGAATCAGGTTGCCAGGAGGATAGACAAGGGGGGCGTGGTAAAATCCCTCGACCGCCCCGCCGTAGCCGCTGACGTGTAGGGCGTCAAGCCCAGCCTGTTCCAGCATAACGGACAGTTGCTGGCCATCTGCCGGGGTTATGCCGTCCTCGATTTCGAATTCCCTGCCGTCCATGCGGCACCATATGGGATAATCTTTTCCTACCTTTTCCCTGATGGCCGCTATGATTTCCAGCAGAAACCTGGCTCTGTTCTTCAATTCTCCGCCGTAAGCATCCTGGCGTTTGTTCTTGGAACGGGACAAGAACTCGGCAATGAGATAGCCGTGACCTGCATGTATCTCCACGCCGTCAAATCCAGCTCTTTTGGCTCGCCCTGCTGCCTCAGCAAAGCAAACCACCAGCCGTTTGATTTCCTCCGGGGTTATCTCCCTGGTCGTCATGTCGGCGGGCGCATTGGCAAAACGTGTCATCAGCGATGTCACCTCTTGCATGGTCATGTCCTGAAGCACTTCTGCCACGGCTGGCTGGATTGGGCTTGGTGTCAGTGGAGCGATGCCTTGGGCTGACTCTTCCGCAGCTACGCCGCCTGCGTGTTGCAATTGTACGGCAATCTTAGCGCCGTGCCGGTGGACTGCCTCCGCCAGCTCACTCAATCCAGGAATGAATTTGTCATCGGAGACAGCTACCTGATTAGGCATGCACTTTGCCCTGGGATGATCCACAGCGCCAACGCCGACGATTGCGAGGCCGACCCCGCCTTTGGCACGCTCCGCATAATAGTTTTTCGAACGCTCTGTGATATAGCCATCTTCAGCAGCAAAGTTTGTTCCCATAGGTGCCATGATGATACGGTTCCTTAGCTCCATACACCCGATGCGGCCAGGCTCGAGTAGCTTCCGGAATCTAGGATCGACGTACATGAAGTACCCCCCTTCTTAGAGCTCAGAGCTTACGGTGCGACTGCCATGCAGCCCTCAAGGTTTCACAGGCTCTAGCAGGCAGGTTGATGCTATCGTATGCCAGTCAAATGTCTTCCGTCAACTTCTGAAGATGTCTAATCTTATCCAGCAAAAGGTTCAGCTCGTTGTAGAAAACGAGTGACTGTTCGTCAGGTTGGGATCGCACGCTATAGGCCTCAGACGGGTGATATATCTCTTCCTTGTCACTGGGTTTGATGGGAAGAAGCGTATCGCTCTCTCCATCCCACTCCTTGTTAACGGGCAGGCCTAGTGTTGCCAAGGGTGGGTCCAGAGTAGCGTCGACCAGGACAAGCTTGCCGTCTATGTCTACCTTGCAGGCAAGATGGTGACCTGGGGGCATGGCTCTGGCCAGTCTTCTTAGCTTGGGTGTGTAGTCGATTTCTAACTCGTCCCACCTGAAGGGATAAACGGCATAGAGCACTGTCAATCCAAGCCTCCTGTACATATTGCATAGAAGGAGATGTTTTGGCATACATGAGCCTTTCCCGAGCTTGAGGATATCAGGATATCTTTCAGAGTCGTTGAGTTCAGGTATGACGGCATAAGGTATGTCTCTTATCCTTTCGAAAATGGCTACCCTGGCTCCAACCTCACTCTTGCCCTGCACCCATTTCTTGAACTGTTCGTCGACGATGTCGGTCATAAGCGTGGGTTATCGCCCCATCGGCTGAGTGTCTTATCATATCAGGAAAGGGAACTTTTTCTCAATGAATTTCGTCTCAATAAGTATAAGGCGAAATACGCAAATACTCAGGAGGTGTAGGAAAGATGAGACACAAGATTGCTATCTCCATTGTCTGCCTGCTGCTGCTCGGGGCTGTTCTCTCAGTGGTGCAATGCGGCGGCGACGGATCCGGGCCAGGGGCACAGACTGGATTGACGAAGTTCTCGTCTTACTTGGAGTTGAAAGACTTTTTGAAAAAGGGCACACAAGCTTACGCCCAGCGAGGAGGGATTCTCAAGTTCTTCAGATCAGATGCCCTGGCCTCTGAAAGTGCCGGTGGTGCAAATGGTGGCTACTCCACAACCAATATCCAGGTGGAAGGGGTAGATGAGGCGGATATTGTGAAGACCGATGGACAGTTCATCTATCTTGTTTCCGGGACAACGGTTTTCATTGTCAGAGCGTATCCACCTGGGGAAGCTCGAATACTCTCTAAAATAAAGCTAGGCGAAACAGTTGTTGGGTTGTTCATAAGTGGCGACAGGCTCATTGTGTTGGAAAACCAGAGCGGGATGTATATCGCCAAAGACTTCAGGGCAGAAGAAAAGAAGCTCATGATGCCAATTGCACCCAAGACTTACATCAAAGTGTACGACGTTTCAGATAGAGAAAGCCCTATCCTGAAGAGAGAGATTGCTGTTGATGGTGACTATGTTGGCTCGCGGATGATGGGCAATTATGTTTATGCCATCATAAGTGTATCGGCATATGAACAGGATGACGAAATAAACCTCCCACAGATTGATCTTGGCGATGGGGCGATGACCATACCTGCCTGGGAGATCTACAAATGCGATGTTGAGGACTACGGGTATATGTTTACCACCATCATGGCAGTGAACACACAGAAGGATGGCGAGGAGGCAAATTACGAAACATTGCTGGTCGGGGCCAGCAGCAACCTGTATGTTTCCCTGAAAAACATCTACATCACCTCTACAAGGTGGCTGAATGACAGTGAGTACTCTGAGAGAACTGCCATCCACAGGATTCATATAGAAAATGGTAACATAGAGTACCAGGCGAGCGGCGAAGTTCCAGGTAGAGTGTTGAACCAGTTCTCCATGGACGAGTATCAGGATGTGTTCCGGGTGGCCACCACTGCGTGGAAGCAGACCTGGAGTGAGAGAGGGGCAATCTCTCAGAACAATCTCTACACCCTCGATGTGAACCTGGACATCATTGGAAGCCTGAAAAACCTAGCACCAGGAGAAAGCATTTACTCGGCCAGATTTATGGGTGAGAAGTGCTATCTGGTAACCTTCAAGAAGGTCGACCCTCTCTTTGTGATCGACTTGAAGGATCCCTACAGCCCTAAGGTTCTTGGTGAGTTGAAGATAACTGGCTACTCGGACTATCTGCACCCCTATGACGAGAACCACGTCATCGGTATAGGCAAGGAGGCTGTGGAGGCAGTGGAGGGAGACTGGGCCTGGTATCAGGGCGTGAAGATAGCCCTCTTTGATGTCAGCGATGTGGCAAACCCGAAGGAAATGGCCAAGTACGAGATAGGCGACCGGGGCACGGATTCGGAGGCGCTAAGAGATCACAAGGCGTTTCTTTTTGACAAGGCGAGAGACCTTCTGGTGCTGCCTATCTTGTTGGCCGAGATCAACAAGACACAGTATCCTTACTTCGACCCCTCTGCTTACGGAGAGTATGTATGGCAGGGCGCTTACGTGTTTGACATATCCTTGAAGGAAGGTATCCAATTAAAGGGCAGGGTCAGTCACTACAAGGGCAATGGAGATCCGGGACAGGAAGGCTACTACTTCTGGGGACCCGAGTCTGTGCAGAGATCCCTCTACATTGGGGATGTTCTGTACACCATCTCGCAAGCGAAGATAAAGATGAACAGCCTGGAGAACCTGGATTACATCAATGAGGTGAATCTCCAGTAGATACCATACTGCCAACCCTCCTCCCTGCAGTCAGCCCTCTCCTACCAAAGGAGAGGGCTTTCTCTATCCCCTCACCGCCGTGTGTAGTGAAACCCAGATGATTGAGCAGTAGCGGCCAGTTCCGCGTAACAACCGAGATTCTTCTCCGCCTACGAGGCTGTGAATTTATTGCCCCTTCAAAGCTGGAAATCGTGAAGGGCCGAAGCTACGGCCCGCATTTCTTCACAAACTCTACGGCGGATCAGAATGACACCTGTTGGACGCTGTCACTCTGAGCGTAGCGAAGGATTTCATGCTACGAAGCACTAGTCGCTTTCCATGCCTACCTATAGGAGACACCCTGCCGCTTGGAGGGCATTGGTTTGTCGTTGCTTCGTTGGCCCCAGGCCACCACGCCAGCAAATTCAGTTGCCTGGCCAGCGACAATTCAGGCAATCCGAGCGTGATCGGCTCTTGTTCCAACAATTTTCTTGTCTCTCTATACCCGTGTGAGCCGAAGGGCTCATCACGGTGAGCCTTTAGTAGCATACAAGTGAGCCAAACTGTCCTTGCGGTGAACCAGATGAGCGTGTCACTATAGCTACAGGGATCAGGACAACTGTTTACGGAAGGCCCGACATAACGAAAATAAAGGGCCATGAGTAACATGGTGACCTTCGCAGTGTTTCTGGGAACTGCCAGGTTGCATATGGGATAGCCAGGGAAAAGGGAGGGAACAGTGAAGGTCCTCGTGATCGAAGACGACCCCCAAATCACCGAAAGCCTTTCTCTTGTTTTTGAGACGCGCTGGCCTGAAGCTAGGTTAGTCTCAACCTCCTTCGGGGAAAGAGGGGTAGAATTGGTGAACAGCCAGGCCCCCGATGTCATGGTTCTTGATCTTGGACTTCCGGATATTAGCGGCTTCGAGGTACTGAAGCGAGTGCGACTCTTCTCCAGGATTCCTATTATCGTTCTCACCGCCAGTCGAAAAGATGAGGATAGGGCCAAAGGGCTGGAGTTAGGTGCAAACGATTACGTTGTCAAGCCCTTCAGCCCAATTGAGTTTCTGGAACGAGTGAAATCGCTGGTATGCGGGACGAGCGAGTTTTCTGGCTAGCATCTAACCGCAGAAATGAGCATCGCATTGCTTCATGAAGTGAAGCCCTTAGCTATGCCTAGGGTGATAACGTCCATAGGTGTCATTCTGATCCGCCGTAGGCGGAGAAGGATCTCGACTGCTACGCGAACCTAGCATCAGTCCAGCTCTTCGGAAGTGCCCAGCTTCTTTCTCCTTTCCTTCTTTTGCGACTGTCGTTTCTTCTCCTCTTCCCACTTCTGAAGGGCGCTGGCGGATGGCTTTGTCTCTACGCGCTGTTTTCTGGGCTGGTTCAACTGAATTAGTTTTTCTCGAAGCCTCTCAAAGGCGACTTCGAGGTTCATAGCCTGGGAGCGCCGCTCCGAAGCTATGACGGTGATGCCGGAAGGTGGGTGGGTCAGGCGAATGGCGGTTTCTTTCTTGTCTCTTCTCTGGCCCCCCGCCCCAGAAGGCCTGTAGGTCTCAACGACCACCTCACGGCGTAGAGTGTCCAGATCAGTGGCGAAACGTCTGCCTGCGGTCTCATCCTGATTGGCGTCTCTGTCTGTCTGCATAACCTGCCTCTTGAGTCACCTGGTTGCGCACGACCTCGGTTGGTGCCTCATTGTGGGGTGAGGCATTGGATCCGATCTCGCAGTATAGGGCGTGGTTTCCGCAACCCGTGCATTCGAGCTGTATTGTGGTGTGGCATATGTTATAGAGTTCCAGAAGCATATCCTGGATCCTGCTCAAGGTCGTGCTTTGCTGGCTTAGCAGGGAGTCGTCAACCTCCACATGGCAGCTAAGAGCGTGGAGTTGTGGGGTGAGACTCCACACGTGCAAGTCGTGGACGTTGTGCACTCCTGGCATTTTGGTGATGGTCTGAACCAGTTCATCTATGTCGAGGTGTCTGGGCGAGGCCTCCACTACAATATCGATGGCCTCCCGGGCTATTCGCCAGGCAGCAGCCACGATGATAACGGCAATGATGATGCTGACCAAGGGGTCTACCCAGAAGCGGCCGGTGAAGTAGATGATGAGTCCCCCGCTGATGACCCCCACCGACGCCAGGGCATCGCCTCCGGCGTGAAATAGAGCGCTACGGATATTGAGGTTGTGGCGCGCCTGAGCGCGCAGCCAGAAAATGACCACCACGTTAGCGGCCAGGCCTACGGTTGCCATGCTGAGCATAAGCAGCCCGCGCACCTCCTGTGGGGCGTGCAGTCGCTGGTAGGACTCATAGAGTATGACTGCTGCCATAAGGACGATGAGCGCCGCGTTCACCATGGCCACTACGATACCAATGCGGTGGTAGCCGAAGGTCATCCTGGAATTAGCGGGACGGCTTGCCTGTTTGACAGCAAACCAGCTCAAGGATAGCGCCACTATGTCTGTGAAGACGTGTCCTGCGTCGCTGAGGAGAGCCAAGCTGTTGGCCACAAAACCCACCACCAGTTCTGCCACCAAAATGGCTGCGCTGAGCGCTATGGCCAGGACGAGGCGGTTTTGTGATATGATCCTCTGCTGAGAAGCTTGCGCTTGTGATGTGCTTGTCATCGTATGTTGTTCACATTATGATTGTCGGCACAGCTGCCGCAGATATGCTGCCACTACATCAATTATAACACGTGTAACACGTACTAAGGGTGCTGCACCCGATGGCTATCAAAGATGAGGACAGAGATCGTTTACTCACCGGATCCCCCTCCCTCTAACTGCCTTCCGATAGTAGATGGAAAACTTACCCTTCTCCCTTAACGAAAGCCCACCGCGGGGCAGGTTCCCCAATCTGCCTGGCTGCTACCGTGAGGATAGGAAAGCCGACCTACGAAACTCCCTCCTGCCAGGGAGGTAAGGTGAGGGTGGTCCGCCTTGATAGGCTGAGCCAGGACATCTTGATGGTGTCCTCTGGGTGGGCTATAATCTACTAAACCTGCGGTTGAAGGGTGAAGCAGGTCAGCGTTTTTCACTGACATTACCGGGGGCGAAGGATGTTGTCCAACGTGGATATATGGCGCCGCTTGAAAGACGGCAGCCTGAAAATTGAGCCGCTCCCACCCAGGTCTAGGTTCAGTGGAGCCTCTGTAGACCTAACTCTGGATGAGGAGATCAGGGTCTTCAACACTTTGAAGTGTCCCTCCATTGACTATAGGCTGGTGGCCAACGATCCCGACTATCTGCCCAGAGTAACTGATCCAGTGAAACTGAGCGGCGGTGCACCTCTAGTTCTGCATCCTGGGAAGGTTATCATCTGTTCCACCGCCGAGTGGGTGGAAATACCAGCCGACCTTTGTGGCGAGCTTCAGGGAAGGAGCAGCCTGGCTCGAATTGGCATATTGCCTCATACGGCTGGCAAAATAGACCCAGGTTGGAAAGGCAAGCTGACTCTTGAGGTCAGCAACGTCAGCGAGATTCCTGTGGCCCTATATCCAGGTGTGGCGATATGCCAGATAATGTTTCATGAGCTCAGTTGCCCTGCTGACCTTTCCTACGAGGGAACAACCTCGAAATACCAGGGCCAGACAGGACCCAGGGTTGGGTAAAGAAACAAAGTTACCATCCCTTTCAGTGACTGATATGATAAAGCTGGGAGTCAAGTTGATTCGCCCGGCAGCGCAACCACCGAAGAAGATGACGAGAGGAAGCGCTGGGTTCGACCTCTATGCGGCGGAGACTGTGGAAATACCACCTACCAGATGTCAGCCTGATGGTTGTGCTGATGTTGGCCGTGCTCTAGTGCCTACGGGTATTGTGATTGAACTGCCGCTGGGGACGGTGGGAAGGGTGGCTTCCCGTTCCGGGCTGTCAGTCAAGTGGAATATAGAGGTAGGGGCTGGGTGGATTGACAGTGACTACCGGGGGGAGCTGATGGTAGAGCTTAAGAATCTGAGCTCAAAACCCTACAAAGTTAGTCCGGGAGATCGTATTGCCCAGCTAGTAGTATTACCGGTAGTGGACGCCGAGGTCAGTGTCGAGGCGCAACTGGGGAAAACAGCGCGAGGCTCATCAGGCTTCGGGTCAACCGGGCTATAGCGTTGTTAGGCGTGCTGCTTATTCTGGTGGCTAAGTGGTGCTGAAAGGTGTTTATTCGTTATGAGGGAAAGTCTATGCAAGTGACTACGATAGATGCGAGAGACATTCCGGAAGCTTGGTTCCGTTGTCTGCGCAGCGTACTTGAAGATGGGTATGAGTATGTTGTAGACCGGGGAAGCTTTGAGGGGCAGAGGAGAAAGGAACTTGACCTGGCCGTGGTACAGATCAGACAGCCGGGCATAAGGCCGCTGGTACCCGATGTGCCGCAAGGTGTTTCTCCACCGACTACTATAGAGTATGTAGAGTCATACCTCCCCTACCTCATGACTTCCTACAAAGAGAAGGATGAGGAGTACACGTACGGGGAAGATCTGGAACCACAAATGCCTGAGGTTATCCGGATGTACAAGGAAGGCGGTTTCAATACGAACCAGGCGTACATGGCGGTAGGCAGCAGGGATTCTATCAGCCTCGCTGACCCTCCGTGCCTCAGAGGGATACACACTAGGGTTCGGTACGGCAAGTTTCATTTTGTGGTCTACTTCAGATCGTGGGACTTGTGGGGGGGCTTCCCCTCCAACCTCGCAGCGCTGCAGCTTATGAAAGAGTATATGGCCAGCGAGATTGGAGTTGAGGACGGTGAGCTGATCTGCCTCAGTAGCGGTATGCATTTATATGAACACACCTGGGAGTGGGCCAAACTCGTAGTGCGTATGGGCTAGGGCAGAGGCCTGATGGGGAGTGATCCCCCTTTTCTACTCTCCGGTCAGGATCAGCTTCGTACGGTGGACGGAAAGGGGAGGCTCGGTCAAGCCCAGGGCGGCGCTGACCTGCTCCGGTCTGCCTGTCCCCTGCGGATCGCAGCGGAGGCGCATGCCTAAGGTGGCAGTGGAGCCGTGTCTGTTCACCAGCCAGATGTGCATGATCAGAGGCCGCAAGTCGTAGCGGCGTGGTCCGGTATCCCTCATGTGCTGCCAGGGTAAGGATTGGGTTTTGAGGGTGGAGTCGATGGCTGCTTGCAACTCCTCCTGGCTCTTGATGGTGTATACTACGACACGGTATTCAGCGTAGCGAAGTTGTGACTGAAGGGAGGGGTTGATCAAAGGTATCTGTGTTATTTCCAGTATGCCTAAGCCTTGTGGCAGTTGCAGGCCTACCGTGCGGATGAAGTGATGGGGGGAGACCGTTGTCCGCAAGGTGATGTCCATTAACTCTGCTTCGCTGGTAACTCCTATGGGGAGTGGAGCGCCCAGCGAGATCCTGGGGTGTGGGGCAAAGCCCTCGGAGTAAGCCAGGGGCATGCCGGCCCGGCGCAGCGCCCTGTCCCAAAGCCGCATCAAATCAAGATGGGAGATATACTTCACCTGATCACCGCGAGAAAACCTGAGGCGTAAGCGCTGCATCTCTTAGATCATAGCTTTGCAGCCTCCTCGGGTCAAGCGTATCAAGATCGTTTGGACCTTCAATGCGTGTTATGCCCGTCATTCTGACTTTTCCTTCCCTTCGGGAGGATGACGCTATCAGACAATGCCCCCTGAGGAAGCATGCGTCAAATCATTCAGAAATGAGAAGGTGACCGAAGGGTGGGATGCGTATCCGATTACTGGTAAAATTAGAATGTCGCCGTGTCACTGAAAACAAGGAGCCTGGGCCAACATTGCTAGGCTTGAGGCAAGCAAATAGGAGGGAGTCGATAATGAATTGTCATGTGTGCGGCAAAGAGGCAAGAGCGAGAGTCTACTGGTGTGCCAAGTGTGCAGCCCTGGTGCATGTTGTCTGCTGGCCGCGGCATAAAGCAGTGGCCCACAAGGAAACTGAGGCCAAGAGCAATAGTATGACAAGCCCCTACGCCAGAAGAGTAAAAAGATAATCGATCCCGGATCATGGAGTTTCAGTTGGCGTGGGCACCTTCGTGAATATTTTCCCCCAGAGGGGTCTTCTCTGCTGATGGACTTTGATATACTTGTAAGGGGAGTGACTAGGGAAACGTTGATGTTCACTTTACAGGGGGAATAATGAGTGCAAAAGGAGCGATCATAGAATTCGTCCATCCTGATTTGGGTCAAGAGGTGCCGGCTCGGGCAGGCTACTACACGCCATTCGAGGAACATATCTTGCCATACAAAGGGCGAGAGGTACTCTACATATTGGGCCATGCCTGTATCGAGACCTCTTGTTGCGGTGGCACAGGTAGCTGGGGTTATATCCAAGTCCCTGGCTTCCTGGTCAGGAAACATGTGCGCGGTGGTGGGACGGCGCACCCTGTATCAGAGATAGAGATCATCGAGGGCGAAGAGGCCCGCGATAGTATTAGAGAATCTCTAATGAGAAAGCACTCTATCAGTCAGGTAGAGATCTGGACCTCCGCCTACATACCCTCCCCGGAAGGGAAGTAGCCAGCTGCCCAATCTCTACTTACGGGACTTGTTGATGTGTGACATACAACGAAAATGCGCGCCTTCATTGCCGAAGTGGTGTTCTTTGCTGGTGGATAGAGTCTGCAACTTTCTTGGTGCCCCGTGGTGTTTCTAATGTTTCGGAGAGCGATGATGGCTCTTGTTTATCCGGCCAGGCCCGCCCAAGGACTACCCACTGCTCAGGGCAAGCCCTGATGTACTTCTCCATCACACGAATGACCTGCTGTATGTTTCTTGCCACAGCTCCATTACGGCCAAGGGCAATATCCATAGCAGGCTCACAGTATATATCATGCTTACCATGATTTCGGCGCAGGCTGAAGGCAGGAAGAACAGCAGCTCCGGTGCGCATTGCAATCCGCACTGCCTCAGCAGGCAGGGAGGTCTCTTCATCAAAGAAATCTGACTTGAAGCCGTCCTTGGCAATGTCGCGGTCGCAGGCGAACAACACCACTTCGCCGCGACGCAGCGACTGTATCACTATTTCTAATGCACCTGATTGGGCGGCAACACAAGTCAGTCCCTTGCTGCTTCTCAAAGCCGTGACATGATTAAGCAAAGCTGGTGGCTCTAGAGATTCAACCAGAACCGTTGTCTTTATGGAGCGCACTGCCAGTAGCTGTGAGGCCAACTCGAAGCTACCAAGATGTGCCGTGACCAGAATAACTCCCTTGCCCTTATCCAAAGCGTGTTCAAGATTATGCCAGCCGTGGAGAGTTATGAGGCTCTCAATCTCACTGGACTTCATGTGGGGTATCTTGATCAGGTCGAAGTAGTTTCGGGCTGCATTCCTCAAGACGCCGTGTGTAGCTTGCTTCAGCTGCACGTCACTGGCTTCTGATCCGAGGACATGGCGCATGTTGTCTAGAATGGCAGCCCTCATCCCCGGCGACAAAGTGTACACTGTATCTGCAACCAAGAATGCAATCAAATAGCCGACCTTCATGGGCAAATGGGCCAGGGTAAGTCCTGCGAACCTAAATGCGTAGTATCGCCACATTGGCCTATGCCTTTAATACTGCGTATGCGCGGGAAGAGCTATTTCACCCAACCAATCTAATAGAGCAGTGAAGTCTGAGATTTGAATAATGTAGCCTATGGTTTGCCCTCTTAGTCCGAAGTGCCGATCAGCGAAGTGATGCTGCGGCTGAGGAAAGTCGAATGGCTTTCCAAGATGATGCAGAGCCTGGCAATCACGTGGTCTATTTTCATATCGTATTCAAACAGGGGAGCGCCACTTGCCTTAGCGCGTTGCTAACATGTCCTCATTGCTCTAGCTGCTGATCAACGAAACTAGGCCACCGAGGGCGCTTATACCGATACTATTTCCAGCGATTGTGAAGTGCACGTCCATGCCGACGAAGCCTGCCGCCAATGCAGTACCACAACAATAACGCAACACCGCACCTTGAATTGAGCCGTCCACCGCCACTAGACTCCCCCTATCTAGAAGTCACCGGGGTGCTCTGCCTTCTTGAACCAGTGGGTTGGCAGGAGCACGAAACTTAGAATGGAGAACTTGAAAAGGCACTTTAGCACTGTCGCCGCATCGCTCAGGCTTAGGCCTGCCCGAATCCTCCATCGAACCGGCTCGATGGTATCCACGTGCAGGATCAGATAATCACCCTGACGCTTAAGATCGGCCACTTTCGCCACCAACTCAGTCTTCCCCAGTCCTGTTGATCTAAACAACATCTTACGCTTACCCCCTTACGCCTGTTATATGTAGCCCTTGTCACGGGCCTCAGCCATCATGTTGGGCTCTGCCCACCATTTCTTTATGCCGAAGTCCTCTGCCACAACGTTGGCACAGTTATAGCCTGGCCCCCAGATGACACAGCCGCCAGGATAAACACTCGACCCTCCCAGATAGAGGTTCTTTACTGGCGTCTTATGCTGGGAGCATTCCTGATTAGGCCTGAGGAATCCCATCTGGAGGGGATGGTATTGCCCCTGCTTGTAGCCTCCCCTTACCATGTTGGCAAACTTGTTTTGGATATCGGCCGGTGTAGTCAAATAAGTCCACAAGACGTTTTCCTTGGTCACATTGGGAGCGTACTGTGCCAGCAAGGCAATGCGGTTTTCGGCCCAAGCCTCCT
>VGOE01000048.1 GCA_016876035.1 Chloroflexota bacterium | reverse complement strand
CTACAAAGAAAGAAAGGGGGCAGAATGTCTTATTGTACGAAGTGTGGCAGCAGAATAGCGGAGGGAGACCGTTTCTGTTCAGGCTGTGGGACCAGGCTGGAAGGAGTTGGAGTGGTTGGAGAGGGGGCGCCAGTGGTTTCCACGGAAGAGCCGAAGGTGAAGGCTGAACGTGGTGGAATCGGGGGAGTAGCTAAATGGGCCATCGTATCAGCAGTGGTGGGTGCGCTCAGTGGCATAGCGGCGGTGCCTCTTGGCGTTATCGGTATCAATCAGCAGTACGACTGGGCAAGGAACGCGCACTGGGCCAATCAGGGGGTCGGGATGCCACCGGGGGCCACCATAGCCGCTGCAGTGCTAACTACCGTATCTATCATCTTTATTTCTTTAGCCATAGCCCTGGGGATATATGCCCTGCGTTCCGCCAGGAAGGAATAAGACAATCTTGCTCTCTGTGGATGGCTATCATTCACAGCCGATTCGGCCGGCCCCTGCAATGGCCAGCGCCGCTCCGAAAGGGCAAGACCCGCTGCTTCCCCTGTTGATCAGGCGAGGCCCAGGCGACTGAGGGCGCTTGACAGGGCCGCGAGCAAAGCCGCGTCCTCTTCGGGAGGAACGGTGCGGGGGTCGAGAAGCAGGCAGTTGCCTTCAATTCTGGCCATCACGGGCGACTTCTGGGCGCGCAGCTCCGCGGCCAACCTCTGCACTACGCTCGGCCCTTTGCCCTTGCCTGGGGGCTTGATAGCGAGCAGTTTGGTGGGCAAGGTGCTACCCGGCAAGCTACCTCCCCCCACCACGGACTCCCCATCCGTCACCGTCGCCAAGCCAGCAAAGCGCTGGCCCCATTTCTGGGCGCGCCTCTCGATTTCCGCCAAGGAGGTGGAGATCATCTGCCATACGGGTATTTTCCGCTCGGCCTCCCCTTTGACGTAGTGCAGCAGGGTAGCGGCCAAGCCCGCCAGCCTTATCTTGTCGATGCGGACTGCCCGCGCCAGAGGATGCTTCTCCAGCCTACCGACCAGTTGCTTCTTCCCCACTATGATGCCTGCCTGCGGCCCCCCCATGAGCTTGTCCCCGGAGAAGAAGGCCAGCCCTACTCCGGCGGCTATGCTATCCTGAATCTTGGGCTCAGGATTCAGGCCGAAGCTGGCGGTATCCAGGAGACAACCGCTGCCCAGATCGTCCAGCACCAGGAGATCATGCTGTCTTCCCAGTCGGACCAGTTCCTCCAGGACTACCTCCTGGGTGAAGCCGACTATCTTGAAGTTACTGGAATGAACCCGCAGCAGCGCCGCTGTCCGGGGGGTGATCGCCTGCTCGTAGTCCGAAAGGTAGGTGCAGTTGGTAGTTCCCACCTCCACCAGTTTGGCCCCACTTTGCCTCATGACGTCCGGGATGCGGAAACCACCGCCAATTTCCACGGCCTGTCCCCGGGAAACAATGACCTCTTTCCTCCGGGCGAGAGCGGTTAGGGCCAGGAGCACCCCCGAGGCATTGTTGTTTACCACCAGGGCGGCTTCAGCCCCGGTCAATCTACAGAGTAGGGACGAAACATGAACCTGGCGAGAGCCTCGCTCGCCGGTTTCCAGATCGAGTTCCAGGTTATTGTACCCCCTGGAAGCCAGTTCCATCGCCGCCATAGTCTCCCGGCTGAGGGGTGCCCGGCCCAGGTTGGTATGCAGGACAACGCCGGTGGCGTTGATCACGGGAACGAGGCTGGGCTCTGCCAGCAATCTGACACGAGAGTTGATCTGATCCACCAGGGTGTCGAAGGAAGGCGCTATCTCACCGCGGGTAATGGAAAGCCGGCTCTCTTCCAGGACCTGGCGCGCTGCCTCGACTACCAGCGAGCGCGAATAGACGCCTTCCAGAGACGTGAGGCGTTCCTCCGAGATCAACCTGTCTACACTGGGCAGATTACGATAGTCCATCTGCATCTTTCCTCGGCGATACCAATCTAGCACAGCCCCTTTTCATAATCAACTGAGCTAAGGCTGGGCAGAGGAGAAACCGCCCTTTGTGAGTGCCTGGTCCCTGACGTGATCTGGGTTCTGTAAGTTAGGGTAATCCTTCAGGGTAGGCTGCCTGACGTCAGGCAGCCTACCAGAACTTCTTTGAGTGCCATCCTTCCCAAGGAGAAAGACTGACCTGACCTTGGTTCTACAGGCCAGGGCAATCCTTCTCAGTAAAAGAGAACCAGCCGCTACTGCTTTTGGCTTTCTGCCGGCAAAATCGCCACTACTAGCCAGAGGTGATAGAATTTAGTCAACTGGCCACGACTTGGGCTGAAGCAGCGCCTCAAGTCGGGAGAACAGAGGAGGAGCAGATGGTTGAGAAGCCGAGCCCACGGTTGACCGAGACCGTCCGGGGAGCAGGGTGAGCTTCTAAATTGGGTCCAGGGGACCTGGATCGAGCATTGTGCGGTTTACCCCTGGTTAGCCACCCCAACCTGATAGTGGGCCTGGAGCAGGCCGATGATGCCGGCGTGTATAAGCTGACCGAGGAACTGGCCATCATCCAGACCATTGATTTCTTCACGCCCATCGTTGATGACCCGCGCACTTTCGGCCAGATCGCTGTGGCCAACGCCCTGAGCGACGTCTACGCTATGGGGGGCAAGCCCCTGACCGCCATGAACGTGGTCTGCTTCCCCATCAAGACGATGGACATCTCTGTGCTCAGGGAAATCCTCATCGGCGGCCTGGAGAAGATGAGAGAGGCTGAGGTGGTGCTGGTGGGAGGGCATAGCGTCGAAGACCAGGAGTTGAAATACGGGCTGTCTGTCACCGGCATCATCCACCCTGGCAGGGTGGTGACCAAGTCAGGGGCCAGGCCTGGAGACAAGCTGATCTTGACCAAGCCCCTGGGCACGGGGATCATCAATACTGCCCTCAAGGGCGGGCTGGCAGCCAAGGAGACCGTGGACAGGGTTGTCAGGTACATGGCCGCTTTGAACAGCACGGCCTCAGAGTTAATGCAGGAGGTGGGTGTCCACGCTTGCACCGATATCACCGGCTTCGGACTTCTTGGCCACGCTGGCGAAATGGCGGAGAACAGTGCCGTAGGCATGAAGATCTATTCCGCCTCAGTTCCAGTATTTGCCAGGACCGTGGAATTCGCCACGATGGGGTTGATCCCCGGAGGCACGCACCGCAACAAGCAATTCCGCTCCAAGACAGTGGAGTTTGCCGGCGGGCTGCCAGACTATCTGGAAGACATCCTCTTCGATCCTCAGACTTCAGGAGGGCTGCTGATCTCGCTCGGTGCCGCCCAAGCGGAGTCACTGCTTGCCAGGCTGCATCAGGCGGGCACGGCAGAAGCTAGTGTGGTGGGAGAGGTAGTAGATCACCCCAAAGGAAAGATCATCGTAAAGTAGACTATGTTTGTTCTCGGCACTGCAGGCCATGTAGATCATGGCAAATCAGCCTTGGTTCAGGCATTGACCGGCATTGACCCCGACCGCCTGCGCGAGGAAAAAGAGCGGGGCATGACCATTGACCTCGGCTTTGCCTGGCTGAAACTGCCCAGCGGTCGTGAGGTCAGCATCGTCGATGTCCCCGGGCACGAAAGATTTATCAAGAATATGCTGGCTGGCGTCGGGGGCATCGATCTGGCACTGCTGGTAGTGGCCGCCGATGAGGGGGTAATGCCCCAAACCAGGGAGCACCTGGCCATCCTCGATCTGCTGCGGGTGGAGAGAGGGGTGGTAGTGGTCACCAAGAAAGACTTGGTGGACGAAGAGCTGCTGGAGTTGGTAGTGATGGAGATCAAGGAGGTCATCGAGCCCACCACCCTGGCCCAGGCCCCCATTGTAACCGTCTCGGCTGTCACCCTTGAAGGTCTGCCTGACCTGGTAGACACCGTTGAGCGTCTGCTGGACTCCACACCGCCTAAGAGAGACATCGGACGGCCGAGACTGCCCATCGACCGGGTATTCACCATGACCGGTTTTGGCACGGTGGTCACCGGAACCCTGGTTGACGGGCAGCTTTCCGTGGGACAGGAGGTGGAGATAGCTCCTCATAGCCTCAGGTCACGCTTGCGGGGGTTGCAGACTCACAGGACCAAGGTGGAGGTGGTGGGGCCGGGAAGGCGGGTGGCGGCTAACCTGTCTGGCGTGGCCACCACGCAGCTTGCCCGTGGCGACGTGCTGACCAATCCCGGCTGGCTGGTGCCCGCCACAGCAGCGGATGCCAGGGTTCGCCTGCTATCGGACTTGGGCCATCCCCTGAAGCACAATACCACCGTTACCTTCTACAGCAACGCCTTAGAAGTCGAAGCCAAGACCCGGCTGCTGGACAAAGAGGAGTTGAAGCCTGGCGAGAGCGGCTGGGCCCAGTTTGTCCTGGCCCGCCCCGTGGCTCTGGTGAAGAGCGACCTTTTCATTATTCGTTCCTCGAAAAAAACCCTGGGGGGTGGTGAGATCGTCGATGCTCATCCCAAGCGCCACCGCCGTTTCCATGCCCCCACCCTCAAGGGTCTGTCGGCCAGGGAAAAGGGCAGCTCTGAGGAGATGGTGCTGGCCATCTTAGAGGCCAAGCAGCCTATAGCGCTGGAGGAGTTGTGGCATCAGTCCGGCCTGTCCAGGAACGAAGCCCAAGACGCAGTGAAATCCCTGGCCTCGGAGGGTAAACTGGTACTGCTGGGCGATAAGGGGCCGCAGACCCCTCTCTTTTCAGCGGCAGGCTGGCATCGTCTGGCAGATAAGGTGAAACACGCGGTGGGGGACCACCACCGGCGCTTTCCCCTCCGACGTGGTCTCCACAAAGAGGAGTTGCGCAGCAGACTGGGGGTTTCTTCCCAGTCCTTCCCGGCTGCCCTGCGGCAGCTTGTTGGTGATGGCATTCTGGCCGAGGAGGAGAAAACGGTACGCCTCCCCTCTTACCATGTCCAGCTTAACAAGGAGCAGAAGGCAGCCGTGGATGCCTATCTCAAAGCTTTATCGCAAAACCCCTACTCGCCCGGCAGCGAGATGACCATTGACCCTGGGCTACTAGATTACCTGATGGAGCAGCGTCAGGTAGTGAAACTGGCCGACAACGTCATCTTCACTGCCTCAGCCTATGACGAGATGGTGGAGCGAGTTATCAGCCACATCAAGGCCAAGGGTAAGATAACCGTGGCCGAGGTGCGCGACCTGTTCCATACCAGCCGCAAGTATGCCCTGGCCCTGATGGAGCACCTGGACGAGCAGAAGGTCACCCGCCGCGTCGGCGACGAACGGGTGCTGAGGTAGAGGATCACCACTCGGGGACCCCTGCCTCCCCGGATGGACAGAACCGAAGCTCCGTCCCCACGGTCGTTCTACGCGGTGCGCCCTCCTAGCCCTGCACAGGCAAGCTGGGTATAGATAGCGCCGCTGGGGGTTAGCTGGCTTTTCATCAGGCTGAGAGCCTGGACCTCGAAGGACGGTTTGCTTTCAAATCTGACCGATTGCACCCAGGCACCGAAGCTCTGTTTATCCCTGGGTGAGGCTTGCTCCCTGAGGCGTCCCAGAGTAAGGTGCCCCCTGAAGGGCCGGGATTCGGGGGCAAAGCCCAGACGAGATAGGCCAGATTCGATTTCCTTCTGAAGGCTGGCCAGCCTCTCTACCTCCCCACCCATCCCCACCCACACCACCTGCGGTCGCTGCCACCCAGGGAAAACCCCCAGTCCTCCAAGCTGCAGTGAAAAAGGGGGCGCTGGTTCAGCGACCCTGCTCATGGCCTTGATTATCTCCGGTATCAGGTTTGAGTCCACGCCGCCCAGGAATTTCAACGTCAGGTGAATGCCCTCGGGGTCCACCCACTTCACAAAGGGCTGCCGCCCCGCCTTCAGCTTGTCCTGTAGCGAGCCGAGTTCAGCCCTGATGGGCAGCGGCAGCTCTATGGCGATGAAACTGCGGATTCGTTCCATTCCAGAAGCCTCCTGGCATTGCCTCCCAGGATCATGGCCTGTGTTTCCTGGGGCAAACCTACGGACTCGATCTGGGCGATGACCCGCCTGGGAGACATGAGAGGATAGTCACTGCCGAAAAGGACCTTGTCAACGCCAGCAATCTCGGTCACGTGCCTGAAAATGTCGAGGCGGTACAGAAAGGGGGTGGCGGCTGTGTCGAAAAAGGTGTTGCTCAAGGCAGAGGCCACCTCCGGCATCAAGGCATAGAAGGGGAGTCCCCCACCCCAATGGGCGCAGATAACGCGAAGCTCAGGGAAGTTCAAAATGAAGCGGTACAGAGGATCAGGGGTAATGGCTCCTTTGCCCGGGTACAGGTGACCTACCGGCTCAGAGGCGTGGGTGTTGAAAAGCAGACGGTGTTTCATGGCCACTTCCACGATGGGCCTCATTATCTCTTTATCCCCCAGGTCGAAGCCCTGGGTATCTGACCTCATTTCCCCAATGCCCTTTGCCCCACTCCTGGCACAGCGTTCCAGTTCGGCTACGGCGACCCCACCCGCCTTGGGTTGAATAGCCACGAAGGGTATCAAGCGCTTGGGGTAGCGAGTCGCCGCTTCCAGGATGTAGTCGTTGGTGCGGCGGCAAGCCTCCTGGCTGGCCCAGCCCATATTCATAATCGCCGAAGCCTCGATTTCATTGTCATCCATGCTGGCGATAACCTCTTCAGCAGTGGCAATCTTGGCTTTGGGAGAGGAGAACAGTTCACCGAAGCCGGGATCACAGCCGAGGTAGCGCTCGCGGTTCTCCCTGATGTCAGGGGGGAAAATGTGCGTGTGGAAGTCGATGATCACGGCGTAAGTATACTGGAATACCATGCACCGGGCAAAATGGCCGAATACCCGCTGCACTGGGCTATTGAATCAGCGGTTAGCATGGCGAATCTCCACAAAGGGAGGGAGCAGCTTGCTACAGACGCTCTCGTCTGTATAAATCCAGCAGCCAGTGGAAGAGTTCGGGGTCGCGCTCCACCCACTTTAACTGCTTTTCTGTAGCTTTGCCGGCAATCTTTCCTGGTATACCGGTGACGAAGGAGCCATCGGGGACCTTCATCCCTTGCCCGACCACCGCGCCGGCGGCGATGATACAGCAATCTCCGATCTCCACATCGTGAAGGACGGTAGCATTCATACCAATCAATACTTTGCTTCCAATCCTTCGTGAATTGACCAGCGCGCCGTGTCCTACAGTGACATCATCGCCAATATCCAAACCGGAGGGGGCGCTGTGGAGAACGACACCGTCCTCAATCAAGACCTGCCGGCCGATCTTTATGGGGCCGAAATCCCCTCTGATTACTGCCCCTGGAAATACGGCGCTGTCTTCGCCGATTTCTACGTCGCCAATTATGTATGCCATTTCACTGACGAAGGCGGAGACTGCTATCTTCGGAATTTTATTATTCAGGGCTCTTATCATTTCTCTACTCCACAAAACAAAATCCACCACACCGGTTCACACGGGCGCTATCAAGCACGAAAGCGGTGGACTTTCGTACCAATTTTTCATTCTGGCTTGTGGCCAGCACAACGACGAATGGGAATAACTATCCTGATCCTTCGTGGTGGGCCTGTCGAACCATGAACATCCCTTCGATAGGCCCCGGACGACGGATGAAAGCCTATGTCGAAGTAAATGATAAGGTGTTTCACGGCTACTTGACAAGCATGAAGTGCTCTGGTACTATCTTATTGCAACTGGTTGCGAATGCAGTTAGTCTCTCATCCAAGTATGTACTGAGGAGGTTTAGTAGTGAAGAACATCGGCATCCTGTTGGTGGCCATCGCAGTCCTGAGTCTTTCCCTCGTTTCCTTTGTCGGCGGTTGTTCCGAGGAAGATACTAACAAGCTGCAGGTGGTCACCAGCACATCCCTCATCGCTTCCATCGCGGAGCGCGTCGGGGGTGACCTGGTAAAGGTGGTCAATATCATCCCGCCAGCGCAATGTCCAGGGCACTTTGATGTTAAGCCTGGCGATATTCAGAAGCTGGCAGATGCCAATCTCTTCTTGCTTCATGGCTGGCAGGGCGAGAAGTTTTCTCAAGACCTCATTGCCTCGGCCAATAATCCTAACTTCACGGTGGTCAAGATCAATGTCCAGGGTAACTGGATGACGCCGCCAGTGCAGACACAAGCCACTGACCAGATTGTCAACGCACTTTGTGAGGTAGATGCCGAAAACAGCTCCATCTACCAGCAATCGGCAGCGAAATACAAGAACATTGTTGAAGCCAAAGGAAATGAGGTAAGGGCCAGGATTGCTTCTGCCAACCTATCTGCCCTAAATGCCCTCTGCAATGAGCAGCAGAGGGGGTTTGTGGCCTGGGTCGGGTTCAATGTTGTGGCCACCTATGGCACTCCTGATTCCCTAACCCCACAGGTGATAAAAGACCTGGTGGACCAGGGGAAAGCAGGCGATGTCACGCTAATTATCGACAACCTTCAGAGCGGGAAAGACGCCGGGATACCTATAGCTCAGGAACTGGGCTGCCACAGGATCGTGCTCTCCAATTTCCCTGGGGGCTTCAGTAACACCGAGACCTGGGAGAAGGCTATAGACCGCAACATAGATCTGATTCTGGAGGCAGTAACCCAGTGAAAGGCGTAGCCGCATAGAGGCTACATTTCTTGGAGGTGGCGAGATGGATAACGCCGTCATAGACATCGCGGATGCTGTCGTCTCCTACAGAGAAGACATCGCCCTCCGGGGAGTCACCCTCAGGGTGAAGCCTGGAGAGTTTGTGGGGGTAGTTGGTCCCAACGGGGCTGGCAAGACCACCCTCCTTACCATAGTAAATGGATTGGGCAAACTGGTCCATGGGCATGTGTCCGTCCTGGGGCAGTGCGTCACTCCAAGCAACGGCCATTGTTTGAGGAAAAAGGTCGGCTATGTGGCCCAGGTGCAAAACATAGACCCCAGGATGCCCATGAACGTCCGCGATGTTGTCATGATAGGGCGCTACGGGCGTTTGGGCCTGCTGAGAGGGCCGCGCCAGCACGATTGGCAGATCGTTGACGAGGTGCTGGAACTGGTGGGCATGACGCACCTCTCGCGGAGGCCTATCGGCCATCTCTCTGGGGGCGAGCAGCAGCGGGTAGCCATAGCACGCTGTCTGGCGCAGGAGCCAGAGATATTCCTCCTTGATGAGCCGACCGCCTCTCTGGACTGGAAAGCCAAAAGCGACATACTTGATCTGGTCAAGCTGATCCACAGTTCGCGGCACCTGACGACACTCTTTGTTACCCACGATCTCAGCTCTTTACCTCTGGCCTGTGACCGGGTGGTGCTGATGAAGGATGGGCTTATCTGGGAGGAGGGCCATCCCCAGGAGTTGCTTACCGACGATAATCTCAGCAGGCTGTATGACATGCCCCTGTGGGCAGTGGAAAGGCGTCGCCAGGAAGCCGTTCTGGCCTGACGCCGGGAATCACTGATGAACCTGGACCTCTCCATCTTCGGATACCAGTTCATGCAGAACGCCATCATCTCGGCGTTCCTGGGTGGCATTGCCTGTTCTGTGGTAGGCGTTTTTGTGGTGCTGATGCACATGCCCTTCATTGGCGTCTGCATGGCCCACGCCGCTTTCGCCGGGGCGCTGCTGGCGCTGTGGGTGGGTTTCGACCCTCTGATAGGTGCCTTTGTCTTCAGCCTGCTGGCCGCTGCCATTATTGGCCCTCTGGCCGACCGTGGTGAGCTTAATCCGGAGACCTCGGTGGGGGTTATCTTCTCTCTCATGCTGGGGCTGGCCTTTCTCTTCATGGGGCTGATGCCCGGCACTAAATCAACGGCCCTGGAGTTGCTATGGGGCAGCATCCTCACCAATACCACAAATGACATCATATTGCTGGGGGTGGTAGCCGCGGCGGTGGTGGGGCTGGTCTGTTTGTTTTACAAAGAGGTACAGGCTACCATTTTCAATCGCGATATGGCCCTCTCCGTCGGTGTCCCGGCTACCATCACTCTGTACGCTGTCCTGTTCTTGACCGGGGCCACCATCACCACATCGCTGCGCTCTATCGGAGGCCTGCTTATCTTCAGCCTTATCCTGAATCCAGCGGCGGCCGCATACCAGCTTACCTACAACATGAAACGCATGTTCCTCCTCTCCGCCACCTTCGGGGTCCTTTCTGGCTGGATTGGCCTTCTCATCTCTTACGCTGCCGACATCCCCAGCGGGGCCACCATAGTGATTACCTCCTCGGTCATCTTCATGATAGCGGCTATCTTCTCCCCCAAGAGAAAGGTAAAAGGCTGGCGAGTCAAGAAACTAGCGGATGTGAACAGTGTTTAGGATGTTCTTCAACCAGAAGGCGGCTACCTGGGATGAAACCGTCGCTGAAAAGGATGCCGCCAAGCTTCAGCGAATCTCACAGCGCCTAGAGATCCAGCCTGGTTCCACGGTACTCGATGTTGGCACCGGGACAGGTGTATTCCTCCCCTTTATCTTGAAGAAGGTTGGAAACCGGGGGCGTCTGGTCGCCCTGGACATAGCTGAGGAGATGCTGAAAAGGGCTCGGGCCAAAGGCTTCCGCGAGAATATCGCCTACCTTCAGGCCGACATTGCCACCCCCCCTCTATACGACGAGGTTTTTGATGCTGTGGTCTGCTACTCCAGCTTTCCCCACTTTCAGAATAAGGCAGCAGCTCTTAAGGAGACGCATCGGGTGCTGAAGAAAGGCGGTAGACTGTTCATCTGCCACACCTCAAGCCGAAAGGAAATCAATGATATTCACCGGCAGATCCCTCTCTTGACCAACGACCTCCTCCCCGGTGAAGGCGAGATGGCAGAAATGCTATCAGCCGCCGGATTCGCGGGGGTGGAAGTATATGATGGCGACGGCAGCTACTTCGCTAGCGCCAGAAAACCTGAGGTCGGGTGAGCTAGGCAGGATTCTCAAGCACTGCGGAGCAGTTACCTATTCTGTCCACCACAGGCGCTGCAGACTCCGTGGATTACCAGGTGCTCCAGGTCTCCCTGGAAACCGAACCTCTCCAGAAGCGTCCTCTCCAGTGGAGTTAGCACATCCCTATCACACTCTATGATCTGCCCGCACCGACGGCAAACGAGGTGGTGGTGATGCCCTTCTTCCATGTGGTGATAGATAAACCTTCCCTCATGTTCGCTTTTGACTACCAGGCCTAGCTCTTCGAGAAGCTCCAGGTTCCGATATACAGTGGACTTATTGACTTCAGGCGCTTTGGTTTGAATCCGGTTCAGGATATCCTCCGCCGTAAGATGACCCTCAGATTCGTGGAGGGCATCCAGGATCATCGCCCGTTGCAGTGTCAGTCTATATCCCCTTCTTTTCAGGATAGAAGCACAGCCCATTCTGTTCTCACCACCTGAGGCAATTATAGGCTTCCGCCAGCGCTTTTTCAACGGGCGCGTTTCGGGTGAAGCCCCACGCCCCGGAGCGGACAGCCAAAACGGCCGGCAATACCAGGCAAGACCATCGCCAATCCGAGCGATATCGGCTATACTGGGTTGAGCCACGGAGGATTGGCAGAGCAAATAGAGAAACCACCTTGCCCTCGGAGGACTGAGTCACCATGAATATCGACCAGAAAGTCGAGCTACTGAAGCAGTCGCTTTTGCTGTCTGCCCTGCGCCCAGAAGAGCTACTGGGGCTGGCTAAGCTGGCTGTCGAGCGCTGTTTCGCCCCTGGGGAATTCGTCTTCTGGGAGGGAGACCCTCCTGAATGGTTCTACTTCGTCGAGCGTGGCAAAATAAAAATGCTGAAGCACTCTTCGCTGGGGAAGGAGTTCCTTATCGCTGTTTTCGGGCCAGGGGAAGTATTTGGCGAGGTGGCTGTCTTTGATAGCGCGCCTTATCCGGCCTCAGCTCAGGCCGCAGAAGAGACCTGCGCCCTCGGCGTCAGAAGGGAGGACTTCCTTTCCTTCCTGAGCCAGAACCCTCCGGTGTCGCTCACCATGATAAACGTGCTGGGAAGACGCCTGAGGGATGCTCATAACCGGCTGCGCGATCTGGCCGGCGAGCGGGTAGATCAGCGTTTGGCTGGCATCCTGTTGATGCTCCACTCCAAACTGGGGCCAACCCTGCCCTTTACCCGACAGGAGATTGCCGACATGAGCGGCACCACTACGGAAACCGCCATCAGGGTGATGACCCGCCTGAAGAACAGCGGCATCATCCGCTCCAGCCGAGGGAAGATCACCATCCTCGATGAGAACAAGCTGAGAGCCTTGAGCGAAGGCTCTCAGCTCCTGTCGAGTGGCAGCGAAATGCCTCTGTCACCCGTCGATCCCCAGCCCCCTTAACCCCACACTGCGGTCATCATCCTCAACGGTGGACGCTGGGGGAAGCGTCCCACGTGTCTAGCCCTTGGTTTTCTTCTCAGCCTTGGCACCTTCGATTGACGCCTTGGGTTTGATCTTTACCTGCTTTGGCTTTACCTCCTCTTTCTTGGGCAAAGTGAGAGTGAGGATGCCATTCTCAAAGACTGCTTCTGCCTTGTCCGCCTGGACCGGGGCGGGGAGAATTATGGTACGATTATAGGAGCCGTAGACATGCTCCTTGAGGAAATAATTTTCCTCCTTGACCTCTTTCTCCTCCTTGCGCTCCCCCTTGATAGTGAGAGTGTCGCCGGTGATGGAGATATCTACCTCCTCAGGCTTGACCCCAGGCACAGCCGCTTTGACTACCACGTCGCTGGCAGTCTGATACATCTCCAGGCTTAGAGGCAAAGCGCCTTCTGCTAAGGCAGGCCACCAGTGCGGCCGTCGGACGAAACTGTCTTCGAACAGCCGATCCATGGCCTGCCTCAGGCTCATCATCTCCTTGAAGGGATCCCAGCGCATCATGGTCATGGCTCACCTCCTCCTTTAATTGCTTTAATCGATCTGGGTATAAGCAATACCTTCCCCCAGTGCCTTGCCATTAGTTGCTGCCCAACCCCTTCCCACGCAGGGCTTCTGCTGGTGTATCCACCTCGTCTGTGACGCCATGGTCAGGGCCATCAAACCAGGTCGGGGATTCTTTCACCTTTCTGGAGAGGTGGCTAGCAGGTGTAGCCATGCTCTCCAGAAAGCTCAGATACCCGCACTGGATGCATTGCTCGTACCGTTGGGCCCAGTATCGATCTGCTCTAAGATCGCCCCCGCATCTGGGACAGTTTCCTAGCCTGAATCTCATGGCGTCACCTATTTCTTACGCTCTAATACTCGGGCATGGGCGGAGCGGCAGGAGTCTTCTCTTTCTCTGGGATGTCAGTTACCAGTGACTCAGTGGTCAATATCATCATGGCCACGCTAGCGGCATTCTCCAGGGCTGTCCGCACTACCTTTGCCGGGTCGATAACGCCTCTTTCCACCATGTCTACAAAGTCACCCTTGGCAGCATCATAGCCAACCCCAGGTTTGCTCTTCTTAATCTGCTCCACTATCACTGAGCCTTCCGCACCGGCGTTGATAGCAATCCAACGAATCGGCTCCTCTATGGCTTCCTTTACTACCTTTACCCCCACAGCCTCGTCACCATCCTTCAGATACGGAGCCAGGGCAGCAGCGGCATTCAGCAAAGCTACCCCGCCACCAGGAAGGATGCCTTCCTCTACGGCAGCCCTGGTAGCTGAAAGGGCGTCTTCCACCCGGTGCTTCTTCTCTTTAAGCTCTGTTTCTGTGGCAGCCCCCACCTTTATCACCGCTACCCCACCAGCCAGCTTTGCCAGCCGCTCCTGAAGCTTCTCGCGGTCGAAGTCAGAGGTGGTCTCCTCTATCTGAGCCTTTATCTGCTTCATCCTCGCCTGAATATTGGCCTCGCTGCCCTTGCCTTCCACAATAGTAGTGTTGTCCTTGTCGGCTACCACCTTGCGGGCTCGACCCAGGTCAGCCACTGTGGCCGAGTCAAGCTTCCGGCCCACCTCCTCAGAGATCACTGTCCCGCCGGTGAGCACTGCCATATCCTCCAGCATGGCCTTGCGCCGATCACCAAAGCCAGGCGCTTTCACCGCCAGGCAATTGAGCGTGCCCCTGAGCTTGTTGACCACCAGGGTAGCCAGCGCTTCCCCGTCTATATCCTCAGCAACGATCACCAGATTCTTGCTCACCTGAAGCATCTTTTCCAGGGCTGGCAGAATATCGGCGATGGCCGAGATCTTCTTGTCAGTCAGAAGGATATAGGGGTCTTCGATCACCGTCTCCATTCGCTCCGGGTTGGTGACAAAGTAGGGACTGATGTAGCCGCGGTCAAACTTCATGCCCTCAACATACTCTGTCTCGAATTGCAGGCCTTTCGATTCCTCTACCGTGATAACCCCGTCCTTCCCTACCTTCTCCATCACATCGGCAATCAGGTCTCCGATTTGAGCATCGACCGCCGAGTTAGTAGCCACCTGAGCAATTTGTTGCTTGCCGGCTACAGAGATAGCCCTTTTCTTGAGCTCCTCAACCAGGATACCGACCGCTTTCTCTACGCCCCGCTTGATGGCCATGGCATCTGACCCAGCGGTTATGTTCTTGAAGCCGCCGGCAACCATCGCCTGAGCCAAAAGGGTGGATGTAGTCGTCCCATCACCGCACTTGTCGTTGGTCTTAGCGGAGGCCTGCTTCAGCAATTGAGCCCCCATATTCTCGAAGGGGTCAGGAAGCTCTATTTCCTTAGCAATGGTAACACCATCATTGATGACCGTCGGTGGGCCCCACTTCTTGTCTAGAGCCACCGGGCGACCTTTCGGCCCCAGGGTCGGCCTAACCGCATCAGCCAGAATGTCTACCCCTCTTTTCAGGCTTCTTCTGGCTTCTTCACCAAAGATTATCTGTTTTGCCACTTTCCTCCTCCTTTCTAACTCTTCTTGGCTAGAATGTCGCTTTCACGGGCGATTATCAATTCTTCGTCATCAACCTTAATCTCCGTGCCAGCGTACTTAGCATAGATCACCTTGTCCCCCACCTTCACCTCCATGGCTATTCTGTTCCCCTCTTCCGAGAGCTTACCCGGGCCTACAGCAACTATCTCGCCTTCCTGCGGCTTCTCCTTTGCCGTGTCCGGCAGCACAATGCCCCCCTTGCTCACCTCTTCCTTCTTGGTCGGCCGGATTACCACCCGGTCTCCAAGAGGCTGTAGCTTAGCCAGTGCCTTCGCTTTTGTTGCCATCCTTTCCTCCTTAGTTAAGTTCTTTGCCAGTGATCCCCTGCCTACTTTCAACAGGACAGCACCAACTGGTGTTGCGTGTCCGTCTTCCGGCAGCAATCCTGGCAAGTTAAAGTATAAACACGTCTGTGTTAGAATAACGCTAGTAGAGTATTAGAATTTCGTTAGAAATTCTGAGTTTGCCTTCGATCACAGCATGGCAACGGAGCTGAGGGATGGAGATTCCCAGGATAACACCAGCCGAGGTTGATGTTCAGGCTACACTGAGGATGATCCTGAAAGATGCCGTGGAAGCGCTGGCTGGCAGCGCCGGCATAGTGGCCTCCTGGATCGAAGCGGAGCACTGTTTCATTGTCACCGATTCCTATGGACTGGAGGCCAGGGCGCTCGATCGGCTGCGCCCGCTGCTTGATGAGGCTCTGCCCGATCTCGCCGGTAGCAAGCAAAGCTTCAACCTGCTTTCCGAGCTTCGCCCTCATCCACCCCTGGTTTCCTCTGACAGAGGAGTTGCCCTGAATCCCATAATTGCCTTGCCCCTCCGAATTGGCAAGACCTCAGTGGGTCTGATCTGCGTCCTGCGTGAATTTAAAGCAGGCCCCTTCACTGGACTGGATCAGCCCATCCTGGCAGCCTTCGCCCGGCAGGCTGCCCTTGCCGTCCATAACGCCAGGCTAGCCCACCTCCTCTATGAAGAGAACCGTAGGATGGAGTCTATGCTGGAAGGGAGCGGCGAGGGCATCATGAGCATAGATGCTCAACGGAGAATCGTGGGCTTCAACGCGGCTATGGAAAGGCTCACTGGCTATTCGAGAGAGGGCGCACTCGGCCAACTATGTTCCAGGATATTGAATCTGCGCGAATGGGATGGGAACTCGTTCTGCAACAGGAAATGCCCTATGCTCATGCCATCCGAAGGGCGTCTTTCCACCCTTGAAGCACAGGGAACGATTCGGACGGCGGACGGGCAGGACATAAACGTAGACATGCTGCACTCCATCGTTTGCTCCCCGGAGGGGCAGCAGCCGGCCTACGCCGTAATCAACGTTCGGGATATCTCCCGGCTTCGCGAGATCGAGAATCTCAGATCAACCTTCCTGGCAATGCTGGGCCACGAGCTACAAACTCCGCTTTCCATCATTAAAGGCTACACCAGCACCCTGGCCCGGAGCGATGGCCAGTGGAGCAACGAGACATTGCACGAAGGCCTCCGGGTAGTGGAGGAAGAATGTGACCGCCTCAGCAAACTGGTGAACAGGCTCGTGCTTGCCTCCCGTATTGAGACCAGAACGCTAACGCTGCGAAAAGAACCCGTGCAGTTCCCGGCCCTGGCCAGCAAGGTGGTACGCCGATTTCAGCCTCTGACCAGTATCCATACCCTCGAACTGGATTTTGAGCAGGACTTACCAGCACCGTACGCCGACCCGCAATTGATCGAGGAGGTGCTGACCAACCTGGTGGACAACGCTATCAAGTACTCGCCAAAGGGTGGCAAGATAGTGATCGCCGGCAGAGCAAACGGCGAAAACGTGGAGATAACGATTACGGACGAGGGCATCGGCATCCCTATGCGCGAGATAGGGCATATTTTCGAGCGGTTCCACCGGGTGAATGACAGTTTCGTGCAGAAGACCCGGGGGATGGGCTTGGGGCTGTCCATCTGCAAGTACATCGTAGAGGCTCATGGAGGCAATATCAGCGTAGTAAGCAGGCTGGGACAGGGATCACAGTTTGCCTTTACCCTGCCTTTGTCCCAGGTCTTTGATCTTTGATAACGGGAGATTAGCCGAAACTCATGGCTGCCAATACGACCATACTGGTAGTGGATGACGAGCCGCGGATGGTCCAGTTCATCACCATGAACCTGGAACTGGAGGGGTTCCGCGTTATCAGTGCCTTCGACGGCTATCAGGCGCTGGAGAAGGTGACCAGAGAGCTTCCTGACCTGGTCGTCCTCGACATCATGATGCCCGAGATGGACGGGTTCGAGACGCTAAGAAAGATCCGCAACGTATCCGCAGTGCCGGTTATCTTTCTGAGCGCCAAAGGCGAGGAGTTCGACCGCGTCAAAGGCCTGGACCTGGGTGCCGATGATTACATAGTCAAACCTTTCAGCCCCAGGGAGCTGGTCTCCCGTATCAGGGCCGTACTCCGAAGACTTGAGCCAGTGGCCCCAGCACCTGGTACGCAGGTCAAGGTGGATGATGACCTGTATATCAACTTTGAACAGAGAAAGGTCATTGTGCGAGGGCAGGAAGTCAAGCTCAGGCCGACGGAGTACCGCCTCCTCTACCAATTGGTATCCAATGCCGGCCGGCTGCTCACCCACGAGACGCTTCTATCCCGGGTCTGGGGTCCGGAGTACAGGGACGAAGACCATTATGTGCGTCTGTATATCACCTACCTCAGGCAGAAGATAGAAAGGGATCCCAAGAATCCCAAGTATATTCTCAGTGAGCGCGGGCTGGGCTACCGCTTTAGGGAGTTGGCCTCACAGTAGCAGCGCCCATCCCAGGACAGCGAGGAAAGGGTCAACGCCAGACTCAGGTATAAGACCTGACCCCACATGAAAAAGGAGGCGGACATCATGAGCGATCCAGCAGATCTTGGAACGAGGATACGGATTCTCGAAGATATTGAGGCCATCAAGAAGCTCAAAGCGAGGTACTGGCGTTGCATGGACAAGAAGCTTTGGGACGAAATGGGGCAAGTCTATGCCACAGAGGCCGTTCAAGAGTATGGCACAGACCGTGTGCAGGGTGATGGCAAGGCAGTGGTGCAATGGATAAGAAATGGAATAGAAGATGTGGCCACTGCTCATGGCGGGCATAGTCCCGAGATTGAGATAACCAGTGGCACGACGGCCAGGGGTATATGGGCACTCCAGGATTATCTTGTCTGGAAGTCAGGCATGAAGATGATGGGCTTTGGCCACTATGAAGACGAATATGTCAAGGAGGGTGGGGTATGGAAGATCAAAAGCACCAAGGTCATCCGCACATTTGAAGAGTGGACGGCAGCCAAGCAGTAAACGCAGCTCGTTTGCCCCACTGCCGACCCAAGGCTTGAACCCAAGCGTAGGGACTGGACGGGTGGCCTTCTAATTCTGTATTGCATTCAAGATGACAGTTAATATATAATATTGCCATGGAGGTGATTCCATGGCAAGAACAGCCCGGTTTTCGGATGAGGAAGTAACAAGAGCATGTGAACTCAGGGACAAAGCGACTACAGTAACGGAGCTTCGCAAGGCGTTGTCGGTTTTATTGATCGCTGAGGCAGGTTTGGACACAAGCCAGACGTCAGAGATACTGGGGATCAGTAAGAGGACGGTGTTTCGCAATCGTAGCAGTA
>VGOE01000047.1 GCA_016876035.1 Chloroflexota bacterium | reverse complement strand
CTCTAACTTGAGTTGGGTCAGGTCTTTGACCTGTACCATGGGGCGTCCTCCTTTCTAAGATATCTTTTTCTCTATATCTCTAGAAGGATACGCCCCCCTCTTTTTACACACAATATGTTACGCTACCGGGCCTTTTCCCATACTAGACTGTATTCAGAGCCTGGTTCCTATGATAAAATAGATGACTGAACCACAAAAACGGCGGAATAAGGAGGTGAACATGTACGAAAGGATATTGGTGCCCCTGATCGGATCCAGGGCGGCTGAAGCTGCCCTCCCCTACGCTGAAGAGATTGGCAGCAAACTTGACGCTGAGATCATTCTTGTCAGTGTGTTTGACCCTCGTGTAGGTGACGCAACTCACCTTTACCGAACATACCTGGAGCATATCACAGAACAAGTGAGTCACCGAATGGCGAGACGTAGAGCTGATAGGAGAGCTCGAGTCCTGACCGAGGTCCTGGCCGGTAAACCCGCCAGCGAGATTCTGCGCTACGCCGATAGCAACAAGGTTAACCTTATCATCATGTTGAGCCGCGGTTCATCAGGGCAAAGCCCATGGATGTTAAGCGACATCGCTGACAAAGTTCTTCGGACTGCACAAATCCCGGTGCTGCTGATTAGGGCGCGAGATGAGGAAATGACCCTGCGACGGAGAAGGCTGGTGAAAAGCATTCTTGTGCCATTGGATGGTTCTGCGGCAGGGAAGTCAGCGTTTCTGCATGCGGAAACGCTGGCTAGGGCACTAGGTGCAAACCTAGTATTACTCCAAGTCCTGGAGCCTTTAACTGGCTGGGCGGGTGCCATCAGTAGCACGCCACCCGACTCAGCGCTTGCTAGCAAAGGGAAGAGACACTCTCTCGCTTTGAGTTATCTCAACAGTTTGGGGGAACCACTCAAGGCAAGCGGACTGAAAGTAACTTGCGCAGTGGGTTATGGCACCCCAGCGGAACAGATTATCAGCTACGCCAAGGCAAAGTCGATCGACCTTATCGCCATGTCTACCCATGGACGGTCTGGTATCGGGCGGTGGGCTTTTGGCAGTGTTACTGACAAGGTTTTACACGCTGGAGACGCCTCGGTCCTGGTAGTGCGGGCAAGCCGGACAGCATAAGGAGAGACCAGAATCGAGCCGATGTAACGCCAAAGAACCACAAAAGAGAGGGAGGGACTCAATAATGAAAAGATTGGAAGGCAAGGTTGCCCTGGTCACCGGCGGGAGCTCGGGGATTGGCCGCAGTGCAGCGCTGGCTTTTGCCGCTGAAGGCGCAAAGGTCGTCGTGGCCGATATCCTGGTCAAGGAAGGTAGGGAAACCGTAAAGAAGATCAAAGATGCTGGCGGTCAGGCCATCTTCGTCAAAGTTGACGTCACTCAGGCGGCCCAGGTCGAGGCGATGGTCAACAAAGCTGTTGAAACCTATGGCCGCCTCGACTGTGCCTTCAACAACGCCGGTATTGACGGTGAGCCTGGCCCCTTGTACGCATGCACTGAGGAGAGCTGGGATCGCGTGATCAGCATCAATCTCAAAGGAGTGTGGCTTTGCATGAAGTACGAGATCCTCCAGATGCTGAATCAAGGTAGCGGTGCTATTGTCAATACCTCATCCATCGCTGGTCTGGTGGGCCAGGGAACCATTGCCTACACGGCTAGTAAACACGGCGTCGTGGGCATGACGAAAACAGCGGCACTGGAATATGCCACGCTAGGCATACGCGTGAATGCCGTTTGCCCGGCCGCTATTGACACGCCGATGGTAAGGAGACTGATAGACGCCCATCCTGAGCTCAAGAGCTATGTTATAGACATGCAGCCCATGGCACGAATGGGCCAACCAGAGGAAGTCGCCCAAGCAGTAGTATGGCTGTGCTCAGATGCCGCCTCGTTTGTTACCGGACATGCGCTGCCCGTGGATGGTGGTCTGATAGCACGATAGCAGCCCTGTGCGCGCATCGGGAGATTTATCAGCCTACATGCAGCGATAATTTATAGGAGTGGGAAAGAGCAAACCTTGCACCGCTGTAGATGTGTCTGATTACATCCTTTGGTATTATGTTAAGTGGTGCGCCATAGCCACTATTCGAACACAACCTCGCCGCTCTTGCCGCCGCTTTTCCTGACTAGGTGCAGGCCCCCGATCTCCATACGGGGATCTACGCCCTTGCACATGTCGTATATGGTCAGGGCGCTTACGGCTACAGCAGTGAGCGCTTCCATTTCCACCCCCGTTTTCCCCTGGCTCTTCACCCTGGCCGTGATTTCGACACCGTCACCCCCTGGCTCATCCAAGCGAAACTCCACCTTAACATCGGTCAGCAGTAACGGATGGCATAGGGGTAGGAGCTCCGGCGTCTTCTTTGCCGCCATAATGCCTGCCACCTGAGCTGCAGCCAGCACGTCTCCCTTGGGCAAGCCTCCCTGGCGAAGCAAATCTAGGGTCGCCCGCTGCATTTTGATCCAGCCTTTGGCCACAGCCTCCCGCTCGGTATCAGGCTTCTGACCAATATCAACCATATGCACCCGATCCTCCATTTGCCTGACTCATCCTCCTACCTGATTCATCAATCTGTTCTGGGGCACCTGTCCCCGTGCTATCTTATGACCCTCTGGCTTAGACATTATGGCTTCCCGGACGAGACACTCTATTTCTTCCTCGGAAGCTCCTGCCCTTAAAGCTGGCCTCAAGTCTACTTCCCGTTCCGACAAGAGACAGGGAAGAAGCTTGCCATCGGCGGTAAGACGAAGTCTATTGCATTTGAAGCAGAAATGTTCACTCACGGGGGTGATGAAGCCGACGGTGCCTGCTGCACCAGGCAACCGATAATACTTGGCCGGCCCGTTGCCTACCGGCGGCGGGCAAGCCTCAAGACCTCCCAAAGGAGCCAGACGCCGCCACATTTCCGTAGCTGACACAAACTCCGGGGGCTTTGTCCCTCTGTTCACCAGCGGCATCAGCTCAATGAAGCGCACATGCCAGCCCTCTTTGCTCCGCAAGGCAAAGTCGAGGACTTCGTCATCATTGACACCCCGCATTACCACCACGTTTATCTTGACCGGCTCAAGTTCGACCCTTCTGGCTTCCGCAATCCCCTCCAGGACATCAAATAATCTATCGTACCCGGTAATCTGATGAAACCTCTCCCTTCGAAGGCTATCAAGGCTAACATTCACCCGCCCTAGCCCCGCTGCCTTGAGACTAGCAGCGTGATGACTCAATAGTGTGCCATTAGTAGTCATAGAGAGATCATTGACCCCTTCGATTTGAGCAAGCATGTGTGCCAGATACACCAGTTCATACCTAACTAAAGGCTCGCCGCCGCTGATTCTGATCTTATCGATGCCCAGTCTAACCGCTGCCCGTACCACCAAACCAATCTCCTCATAGGTCAGAATGTCAGTATGAGGCACCAGGGGAATGCCCTCCTTGGGCATGCAGTAGCTGCAACGCAGGTTGCAGCGGTCAGTCACCGAGATGCGCAGGTAATTGACGGGGCGCTGAAAGGAATCTGAGATACCACTCACTGATTAATTCACCGTAACGTACCGTTTCAAGAAACGGAGCGCTTTTCGCGCCGCCTTGCCCCTATGACTCACCCTATTCTTCTCTTCAATCGACAGCTCAGCCATAGTCTTGCCTAGCTCCGGTAGATAGAAGACGGGGTCATATCCAAAGCCCTGGCTGCCCCTAGGCTCGAAACTAATCACTCCCTGGCATTCGCCCTCAAAAACTCTCAGAATCCGCGAAGCCGCAGCGATAGCTATTACACAACGGAAGTGGGCACAGCGTCTCTCCCAAGCCACTCCCGCCAAACGAGACAATAGAAGTGCCACCTTCTCCCTATCTGAAGCGTTCTTACCCGCAAAACGCGCCGACAGGGGGCCAGGGGCACCCCCCAAAGCATCCACTTCGAGCCCAGAGTCATCAGCCGCTACAATAAACCTCTCATCAACAGCATAAGCAGCGGCTTTGATCCTGGCGTTTTCCTCCAGAGTACTACCTGTTTCGCTCACCTCCAAGTCCATGTTTTCCTCAGCCAAAGTGGTCAACTCAAGCGGAGCCCCCCGGAAGAGCAGGGAGTATTCTCGTATTTTAGCCAGGTTTGTGGTAGCCAGGAGAAGCCTCGGTGTCACAGCTTTACAAATCTTCTCTGTAGCTTCTTCATTATCTCGGGCATGGTAGTGTACTCCATCTCCTCCAAGGGAAGACGGTGAGGCTCAAAAGGACCATGCCGCCGCAGGTAGTCAGCAATATGATTTGCCCAGCGACGCACCTCGTCAAAAGCCGGATCGTCGAACATGTCGCGCGGTCCTACCAGCATCCCACTTGAAAGCTGGAAACCCAGAGCGATCACTCTGGGGGGACCGTCGAAACGCGAAGGATTGGCCTGAGGCTGGGCTGTAGGCATAAGCGGACCATGGTGCGAACCGCGCATCCAGCCCTCTACCATTTGAGGCATGGTGAAAGGTTCCAGAATCTCACCTACCGCAGGGAAATTCCCCTGAGACCTGACGACACAGACTGGGTCATCCTTGCCAACATATCTGCCGGCAATGAAAGACAGACGCTGTGTTGAGGAGACTGCCGCTATCTCTCCTGTGCGGCGGTGGTAGACTGCCTTAATAGCATAGCGACTGGGAGCACCCAGAAAGACCAGCATATCATATATTTCCTCAGGGGCGCTCAAGGTAATCTTCTTGTTCTTCTTCACATCGTGCACCTCGAAGGCAAAGCCCGAGTGCATATTTGAAGCAATCACTAGCCCGATGGTATTGAACGGATCGGCGAACATCTTATAAAGAGGCATGTTCCACGCACCGGAGGAGGTCTTGTCCGCCATGAATATCAATATCGTTTCCGCCTGACGCTCCTCAATTTCCATCTCAGCCACCCCAGGCCCCATCCCCTTCACATTGCCGGAGAAGGCATCGGTAAGAAGGTCCTGCCCCGCCCCGTGCAGCTTAAGTCTCTTGGCAACGCTGGTACCCTTCAGAAAAGTATCCCAGGCTAACTTGTGGATGCGCTTGCTTTCCTCCCCCTGCTGATGGGTCATAATCAGCTCCAAATCGTCACCACAGTTGGTGACATAGAAATCAATGAGCAAGCCATCCCTCTTGGCTGTGGCAAGGCTCTCTCGCGCTTCATTCAGAACCTCAGGATGGCAACTAGAGTGACCCACATAGCCACCAATATCCGCCTTGATCACACTCAGGGTAAGCTTCACCTTTCCTCCTTGACGCAAGTTTTTGCGCTGCAAACACTAGGGTCGGATAACCTGTAAAGACCTATACGGTGACCAATCTGCTGGAAACTGTTTTTCACCTGAAGTATACCCGATGCTGAAGGCTCAATCAAGCCAGTATGCATCTCATACCAACACTTCATCTGTGATGACAAAGGCAACCCCCAAAATATATTTGAGTTATCACAGATTGCTGAAATCTCGCAAAGCGTGGCAACGCACGCCGCATATGCCATCCAGAGTGGCACCGGTGCGCATCACTTCCAAGCGGTCCTTGGCCCAAGCTCTGCTGACCTTACCTGCTTCAAAAGAAAAAACATCCCGACCTCTGCTCCCATCGCCAGCCGACTACCTGAGAGCTTATACTGTCACAAATGCAAGAACACCTTAGCAGGCATGGTATCCCGTGTCAAGGGAAACTGTCGACGGGAGTTTTCCGCGAAACGCAGCTAATCTTCATGGCACAGCTATGAGAAGGGTCATGCAGTTGGCTTGCCGAATACAGATTGTCTTACACAGTGCCGTATTTCGCGGGATCCTCCGTAAGGATAACTCTTGACATGACGACACTATTTCCTTTGCGCTTGCCTTGCCAGGCGATGGCAGTCGGGGCAATCGCCCGGCGGCACCCAGCGCCGGTCGAGGGTAGGGTATACGCCCATGCGCCGCATCAGACGCAGCAAGGTACAGACAGGAAGGCCCACCACGTTCAAATAGCAGCCCGTAACCTGGGCCACGGGATGAAACTGCTTGTCCTGGATGGCATATCCTCCTGCCTTATCCCAGGCGTCGCCGCTGGCTACGTAGGCGGCTATCTCGGCATCACTGTACTCCCGCATGAGCACCCGGCTGATGCAGCGGCCGGTGACCTCTTCGCCGCTAGCCGCATCAATAAGGGCCAAGCCGGTGATAACCCGGTGCTCCTTGCCCCGTAACCGGCGCAGGAAAGCATGAGCTTCCTCTTCGGAGGCAGGCTTTTCCAGAATGACATCCCCGTCAGCCACAACAGTGTCAGCACCGATAACCATGCCCTCACGCACCATGGAGGCCACTGACCGGGCTTTTTGAAGAGCGCGCTCCCTGGCTACCGCCACAGGGTCAGTGGATAAAGAAGCTGTCTCCGCAACTTGCGGCGGCACCACCCGGAAGGAAAGCCCCATTTCAGCCATGATCTCCTGCCGCCTGGGAGATCCAGAGGCCAGTATAAGCTGCTGGCGTGACTGAAAGGCCTGTTCCTTTTCAGGATTGTAGGATAGCGTAGCCAGACACTCGACATGGTGGGTTTGAGGAAACAGATCAATAGGCAGCACCTCCTCCAGAACGAGGGGGCCATGCAGCAGTATCCGCAGATCGCGAGCCAGGGCCTGAGGATTGCACGATACATACACTACGCGTTGCGGTGGACGGAAAAGCACGGCCTGGAGAGCCTGAAATTGACAGCCAGATCGAGGCGGGTCGAGTACCAGAGCATCGGGCCTCTCCGGCAAAACCCCCAGCAGGTGCTCTGTCTTTGCCTCAACCACCTCCACATTGTCAAGCCCTTGGATGTTAATTTGGGCGTCCCGTATAGCTGAGGGCGCCTCCTCAATAGCAATGACCTTGCGGGCGAATGGGGCTAGCAACACAGCAAAGGTGCCCACCCCGGCATAGGCATCCACCACCAGTTCCCGACCAGTCAAGCCAAGCCGCTGACGCACCAGTTGTGCCACATGCTCCGCTTGGACCGTGTTCACCTGGAAAAAGGATGCAGCAGAGATGCGAAAGCGCCTGCCTGCCAGTGCTTCCTCGTAGTGTTTCTGGCCAGATTGCAGTGATACCTGCGACGAGCTGAGGGTCGGCTGGATCAGCCACTGGCCAGTGTTTACTCCATATCGGATGGAGACCTGAGTTGTCTCTCCGCAGCGCCCCTGAAGCTGCGAGAGTGCCTGATTGATCCACGGATGCATCAACAGGCACTGGTTCACGGAGACAAAGCGCCGACTCTGCCAGTTGACGAAGCCCAAGTTACCCCCAGGCCCCACCGTAAAGCGCATGTGGTTACGGTATCCGAACATTTGAGGCGCTGGTACCACGGGGGACACCAAAGAAACCGGTATGCCAGCTTCTTGCATCGCCTCCTGGACTATTCCCCGCTTCAGTTCCAGTTGGTATTCATATCGGATGTGCTGCCACTGGCAACCCGTGCAAGACACGAAATAGGGGCAGGGTGGCTCCACTCGCTCAGGGGAGGCATTGGTCACCTCGACTACTCGCGCCAGAATCCTCTTGCGGCGCTGTCGCACCACCCCAGCCAGCACATCCTCCCCAGGTATACCCCCGAAGACGGATACCCGCCTGACGTCGTGCTGTGCTAGAGCCTCTCCGAAAGGCCCTGTGCCAGCTAGTTTCAAGGCGAGCAACCCTGACTTTTCCGCAGCGTAGGTCATCCGCCAGACATCCCTCGGCTGCAATTCTACCACAGCCAGGGATAGAACGGTTGCCCTAGCTTTGAGGAGATAGCTGCCAAATGAAGGAACTGACGGATTGAGGTTGCGCGCTAGCTTACGGTCTCGGTAGCGGGGTTCTGTCTCTAGGCGTCATTTTCATTACTGGTTTCGAACAACGCCCTTCTCCTGCTCCGCCACACCAATAGGGTCGCTCCCCCCAACACTACTACCCCACCCAAGACGCCGTACTCCAGGGGGCGTACCCACCCAGCCTCGCTCTTCTCCTGGCTTGTTCCGCCGTTTGCGCCCAAAGTATTCTTGTCGCCCGCCTGGGACCTATCTTTCTCTGACGAATAATACTGTGGCCCTCCCTGCTGATTCGAGATGGGGCCTGTGTGAAACAGATTGGTCATGTCAAAGGCAAACAGCAATATCAGGAACACTGCTAGCACCACCGTAGCAGCACGCATCATTGGGAAAGGCGACCTGCTGGGCAGAGGCCTGGCCTCACGGATGGCAAAGCTGCGGGCCGGCAATACCTGGGGCACCTGATGCAATAACTCCACCGTCGCCTGAAGCGACTCAAGCTCATGCTTACACCCCTGGCATGTTTCTAGATGTCGCTCCACTTCACCCCGCTCCTCAAGACCCAGCCGCTGGTCCACGTAAGGGGAGAGCCTATCCCCGGTCTGATCGCACTCACTCTTTCTGAATTTCATCGATAATAGCCGCCACATTATTCTGTCCTCAACTATTAAGACGAAATCTAGGGAGAAAAGGTTCCCTTCTGGACCAAATAGTCCCGTAGTCGGGCCCTCCCCCGGCTGAGTCGCGACCGTACCGTTCCCAGAGAACAACCCATAACTTGGGCTATTTCTTCGTAGCTTAAACCCTGTATATCAGAGAGGACAACGGCTAACCGCTGCTCTGAAGGAAGGCTAGCCAGACCCCTCTGGATCTGCGTTCTCACCTCCAGACGCAAGGCATAGTCTTCGGGCGACTCCGTAGAGTTCGATAACTCGAATTCCATCGATAGCTCCTCCAGCGAACTGGTAGGGTTGCGCTTGCGTTTCCGCAGGTGGTCGCGGCAAACATTGGCAGTAATGCGCAACATCCAGGCCTTGAAGTTGCCCCCCCTGAAATCTCCGATGCCCCTCCAGGCAGAAAAAAAAGCCTCTTGTGAGGCGTCTTCAGCCGCTTGACGATCACTCAACATCCGCAGAGCAAGATTATAGACTGCCTTCTGATAGCTCTCGACCAGCCTGTTGAAGCTATCCAGATCACCTTTCTTACTCCATTTTATAAGCTCTGAATCGTCCAATCTCAGCCTCAGGGCAATGACCTCAGAGTGGCCTTACGCCTTGCCGTTGCACATATTTTGAAAGTGCCAAAGCCTCGTTTTGCCATCCTGGAGCCATGCTAGCCCAGCGAAATCAAATAGATTATAATCGATCAAAGGGACGGGAGCATAAGACCGACACAAAAAGCCTGAACACAGGCGATTTCATCAGCTATGCTTTCGCTCCAGGCAATCCCTGTTGGAGGTAGGATACAACTCAGCTTGCAGAGTTATCAAGAACAACCGCATCTAATCGAGTCACTTATAGTAAGGAGCGCGGTAGCCATAGAAGTAGAAGAAATCTTCAAAGCCACGGGGGCTATGCTGGAGGGGCACTTCCTGCTGTCCTCAGGGCTGCATTCCCCGATCTACTGGGAGAAGTTCCAGGTACTCCAATACCCTCACTACACAGAGCAACTCTGCCAGATGATTGCCAGGCACTTCCAGGATCAGGCAGTGAAACTGGTGGCCGGCCCGACGACCGGAGGAGTCCTTCTGGCTTATGAGGTGGCAAGGCAGCTTGGAGTGCGCAGCATCTACGCGGAAAAGGAAGGGGGGACCAGGGTTTTCCGGCGCGGGTTGAGCATCTCACCGGGCGAAAGGACGCTGGTAGTAGACGATGTCTTGACCACAGGAGGCTCTATCAACGAAGTGATAAACGCGGTGACAACGAGAGGTGGCAAGGTTATCGGGGTGGCAGTATTGGTTGATCGAAGTCAGGGAAAGGTTGACTTTGGCTTGCCTCTTTTCAGTTGTTATCAGACCTCCGCCCCCAACTACAAACCGGAAGATTGTCCCCTGTGTGCTGCGGGGGTACCTTTAATGGAACCTGGCCGGGGTAAAGGCTAGCGCCTTCACATTTCCTTATTCAATGTAGCCAGGAACTCGGCGTTGCTCTTGGTCTTGGCCAGGCGTTCCAGAACCGCTTGGGTCGCCTCGGTAGGGTTAGGTGTACCAGGTGAACCGTTCGAAAGCATGCTTATCATGCGCCTCAACAGCCACACCTGCTTCAAGGTGGCTTCATCGAGGAGCAATTCCTCACGCCTGGTGCTGCTGCGCTGAATGTCAATAGCCGGGAAGACGCGCCGCTCTGCCAGCCGCCGATCAAGATGCAACTCCATGTTGCCAGTGCCCTTGAACTCCTCGTAAATGACGTCGTCCATTCGGCTACCAGTGTCGATAAGGCAGGTAGCCAGGATGGTAAGACTGCCGCCCTCTTCAATGTTCCTGGCGGCACCAAAGAAATGCTTGGGATGGTACAGCGCCACCGGATCAACACCACCGGAGAGAGTCCTCCCGCTGGAGGGCGCCGCTAAGTTATAGGCTCTGGTAAGTCGGGTGATCCCATCAAGCAGTATGACCACATCTTTCTTACCCTCAACCAAGCGCTTAGCTCGATCCAGGGCTAGTTCAGCAACACGGGTCTGGTTCTCTACCAGCTCATCGAAGGTAGCGGCAATCACCTCCCCCTTGACAGAACGCCTCATGTCGGTCACCTCTTCCGGCCGCTCCCCAATGAGACAAACCATGATATGAACGTCCTCACAATTAGTGCTAATGGCATTGGCAATTTGCTTCAGGAGTATCGTCTTCCCTGCCTTCGGAGGTGAGACAATCAGTCCCCGTTGGCCTCTACCAATAGGAGCCACCAGGTTTATCAGCCGGGTAGAGAGGTTGCTGGGGGCAGTTTCCAGATTCAGCAGAGTGTTAGGGAAAATGGGAGTTAGCGAATCAAAATGAGGCCGTTCTCTGGCTGACTCAGGATCCATGTTATTCACCAGTTCCACCCTCAGCAAGCTTTGATATCTCTCCCCGTCCTTGGGTGGCCTGGCCTGTCCTATCACGCTGTCTCCAGTGCGCAAGCCGAAGCGCCGAATCTGTGATTGGGACACATAAACATCATTCGACGTGGGTAACAGACTATCCCGCCGCAAAAAGCCGTAGCCCTCGGAAGTTATCTCCAGTATGCCGCAGGCGAGGATGTTACCCTCCCTTTCTGCCTGGGCCTGAAGCAGCGAGAGGATAAGCTCCTGTTTCTTGAGCGTACTGTAGCCAGAGACGCCCCACTCCTTGGCCATCTCCAGCAAATCCTCCCGTTTCTTAGTTTCTAATTCGGCAAAATTCATTCATCCTCTCCTCAACCTTCGCCTGAAACTCGCTGCCAGTCCTCGCAGCAATAAGAAGCACGTCATATTGGTGTAGTAAAGCGGATATAACTTACCGCCTTTGCTCAAACACTACAAGGGACCGTGCTAGTACAAGCCCCGAAGCTGTCAGTAGTCAACTACAGAACAAATTTCCATGCCGGCCGATCTGCGGCCAGTGCATTTCTTGTATACCACTCCACCACCGACTTGGTCAATATCGGCTGCCACCAGAGAGAGAATTCAACTTTCCTCTCGGGCATCATGGCGCAAGAGTAAAGGATGCTGACCTCCCTCCCTCAAAGTCTGTTTGGCCGCCCTGATAAACTCTAGAAATAGAGGGTGAGGGCGGTTAGGGCGTGACTTGAATTCAGGGTGAAACTGGGTGGCTAGCATCCAAGGGTGATCTCGTAGTTCCACTATCTCCACTAATTTGCCATCACCGGATAAACCGCTGGCAACCAACCCCCCCTTGTCTAAAGTATAACGGAAATCATTGTTAAACTCAAAACGGTGGCGATGGCGTTCGTAGACTAGCGGCTGACCGTATGCAGCCGCGGCACGGGTACCTTCAACCGGGTGACAGGGGTAGGTACCAAGCCTCATAGTTCCCCCCATCTCCTTCACCCCCTGTTGCTCAGGCAAGAGGTGAATGACAGGGTAATGGGTATCTGGGCGAAACTCCTGGGAATGAGGTTCACTCGACCCGAGAACATACCGGGCATGTTCCACTACCATGATGTGCAACCCAAGGCACAAACCTAGATAGGGCACCTTGTGCTCTCGAGCGTACCGTGCTGCCTTGATCATACCTTCTATCCCTCGAACACCAAAACCGCCTGGCACCACAATCCCCTGAACAGAATTAAGAAGATTGCTCCAGTTCCCTTCGTCCTTCTCCATATCCTCCGACTGCACCCAACGAAGGTCTACCCTGCGGTCGAGATGCGTGGCAGCATGGCACAAAGCCTCCCGCACCGAGATGTAAGCATCCCGCAACTCCACATATTTGCCGACTAGGGCAATAGGAAGTAGTTCCTTAGGAGCAGTCATCTTCTCTACCAGGACACGCCACTCGTGCAAGTCCGCCGACGTGGAAGGTAGCCCTAGCATCTCCACTATCAGATCGCCTAACCCGGCTTCCTCAAGGACAAGAGGTACTTCATAGATCGTAGGCACAGTAAGCAAAGGTATCACCGCCCTCTTATCCACGCTGCAGAAGAGAGAGATCTTCTCCTTTATTGCCTCAGAAATAGGATAATCGCTGCGGCAGACGATGACATCAGGCTGAATGCCAATGCGGCGAAGCTCATTAACGCTGTGCTGCGTGGGTTTGGTCTTCAACTCCCCGGTGGCTGAAATATAGGGTATGAGAGTCACATGAACATAGAGCACATTCTCCCGCCCCAACTCGCTGCGCATCTGCCGGATAGCTTCAAGGAAAGGAAGACCCTCAATATCACCCACTGTCCCACCAACCTCCACGATCACTACTGAGGCCCCTGTCAGCTCACCCACCTCCCGGATTCGTTTCTTTATTTCATTAGTGACATGCGGAACTACCTGAATCGTACCGCCAAGGAAATCACCACGCCTTTCCTTGGCAATAACCGAGCCATAGACCTGCCCCGTAGTGACGCTAGAAGCAGTAGTAAGTTCAATATCAATGAAGCGCTCATAGTGCCCCAGATCAAGGTCAGTCTCAGCACCATCCTGAGTCACAAAAACCTCCCCGTGCTGATAAGGAGACATGGTGCCCGGGTCAACGTTGAGGTAAGGGTCCAACTTCTGTATGGTGACAGAAATATTGCGACTCTTAACTATCCTGCCAATAGAAGCAGTGGTAATCCCCTTCCCCACAGAACTAACCACGCCACCAGTAACGAAGATGTACTTTGTCACTACGTACCTTAGGAGAAGATCAACAAGAAGTGAGGAACGCCAAACCTATGAACAGTATATCATCTCTAACAAAGGTGTCAAGGCCGCGATTTGAATGGCTCACCGATTGGGACAATGCTAAGGTTGGCTACATTGAGCAGGCTTAGTCTTCCACCGCGTGCTTCCAAGCCACCCTTCGGTCACCTTCTTAAATGACTTGACACGACATCGGTAGCAGTTACGGCTTCCGCATTGCAAGCGCGCTCAGTATTATAAAGCAACTTGCGGCAACGGCTGCCCCAACCCAGCCAAGAAGAGTCAAGATACTGACAATGATGGCCGCCATTAATACACCACATACGATGGCAATGATGGCATCCTTGGAACCTATTCCGAAGAGTGAAGCAGCCAGCGAACCGGTCCAGGCCCCTGTACCTGGTAGAGGGATAGCCACAAACAAGGCGAGTCCCACCCTGTGGTATCTTTCAATTATTCTTCCTTGTCTCTTGGTACGTTGGAATATCCACTGGAACACTTTAGCCAGCCACCCGATTTTACTCAGCAGCCTTAGACTGCGCTCAAGAAATATGACCAGGAAAGGTACTATCACCAGGTTACCTAAAAGCGATACCGGAAGGACGACGGCCCAGGGCAGGTGGTACTCATGTATACCGATCGGAATGCCTGCTCGGAGTTCTCCTATGGGAGCAGCCGAGATAAGGAATACCCACAGGACCTCCTTTACGTCCATTGCCTCTTTGCTATATTGATCAGGTCTCCAGGGATATGTGCAACCAATGTAGAACGTATCTCAATCCCAAGGCTCCAAAGTAAGCAACATATATACCCTTTACAGCTTTGCCAGCGGTACAGGACATCCAGAACTTCCACGGCGGGTACTTGAGAGCCCCGGCAGCAGCACCAAACAAGGCAAAGACTGGATTAAATATGGCCGAAGCAAGGAACAGTGTCAAGAAGCCCCTTCTTGCCATCCAGCCCCTTACTCGAGAGTAGATTCTGTTGTTTCTTTGCTTCTCCGAGAGCAGGGAGTGACCACTACGCCCAGCAAGGTAAAATACCAAAGCACCGAGTCCCTCACCCGCCCCGGCGGCCAGGCCAACAAGAAGAGGGGATGGCAATATGCCGCCCAAAGCAAAGATGATCGGTGCCCCAGGCACATAGACAATGAAAGTCCCTCCGGACATGATACTGATAAGGAACGCCCCAAGGTAACCGTATTCGTCGAAGTTCTTTAGCTGCTCCCTGAAAACTACGGCCAGTGCTGCCATTCCAAGGACGCAGAGCACTGATAAGACGATGAGGTATTTTGCAGCTCTTTTCGGGGGTGCCAGGCTGCCCTCAGTAGAAGTATCGGCAGCTATGCTTAGCGTTGGATCGTCCGAAGGAATGTCCTGGCGTGGCTTCTCTTTCCCCTCTCCGGCAGTGGCGTTCATTTGTTTTCGCTAAAGAATACAGCCAAACTCAAGGGAAGTCAACAAAGACACGATGGCCTGTTAGACATACTCGGTATTGACAAGGTTATGCTGGTGGTTATACGTTATACTTAATGGTGGGATTGTAGCTATCGGTTGGAGCGGTGGCGAGGGTCTGCTGTAGGTTTCGACTGAGTGGTGTCATTGCTGACAAAGGTGAGACCCGGCGGACACTGCCAGCACCAGGGCTCGAAAGAATGGCGACGAAATGATATGATTTTCTTCTGAGGGAGGGTGAAGTTATGTCAGGGCACTCAAAGTGGTCAACCATCAAGCGGGCAAAAGGAGTAGCCGATGCCAAACGAGGTCAGATATTTACCAAGTTGGCCAAGGAAATCATGGTGGCGGTTCGCGAGGGCGGGAGCAACACTGAGCACAACTTCCGCCTGCGGCTGATAATACAGAAATGCCGCGACAACAATATGCCCTCAGAGAATATCGAGAGAGCCATCAAGAAAGCAAGTGGTGAAGGGGGCAGTGCAGCTTTGGCCGAGGCAAGTTTCGAGGGTTATGGCCCTGGTGGAATAGCCATCCTGGTTCAAGTTCTCTCAGACAACCGCAATCGTACCCTTCAGGAGATACGCAGTATACTAAGCCGGAGTGGGGGAAGCATGGCTGCGGCTGGCGCAGTGTCGTGGATGTTCGAGCCCAAAGGAGTCATAACCATTGACACCAAGCAACTTAATGCTGAAGAGGTAGCTCTTTGGGCCATTGACGCTGGTGCTGAGGACGTGAAAATTGAGAAAAGCTTTCTGGAAGTGTACACCACCTCGGATAGCCTTGAGATAGTGCGGCACGCTTTGGAGGGAAAAGAGGTACCAATAGCTTCTGCTGAGCTATCGATGATCCCAAAGACTACTGTCGATTTGGATGAGGAGAATGCCATACGAGCTCTCAAACTGCTGGACAGGCTGGAGGAGCTAGACGAAGTGCGGCGGGTGTTCTCCAACGTCGACTTTTCTGAAGAAGTCTTGGAAAAACTAAAGGCCACTGTCTGAAAGCCATGCGGATCTTGGGCATCGATCCAGGCACTCTGAGGATGGGTTATGGCTTGATTGAGGAACATGAGGAAGAGCTGATAACGCTGGATTACGGTGTTCTGGTTGCTTCGCGTCGTCGGTCTTTGGCGGAGCGGCTGTATGGTTTCTATTTAGAACTAACGCAGGTTGTCGGCCGTTATCATCCTGACGAGATGGCTGTTGAAGAGCCCTTTGTGGCTCATAATGCTCGCTCCGCCCTGGCTATAGGTCGAGCGCAAGCGGTGGCTATGCTGGTTGCAGCCGCAAATAGTATTCCCGTGTACGGCTATCCGCCAGCTAAGGTGAAGCAGACGGTGGCTGACTATGGGGGTAGTGACAAGGAACAAGTTCAGCAGATGGTCGGCATCCATCTGAATCTCACCGTGACGCCTCAACCTAGCGATGCTGCTGATGCTCTGGCGGTAGCTCTTTGCCACTTGCAGGAGAGACGCGTGGCTAAGCTTCTGGCTACAAGCGGAAGGTAAGAAGTGATTGCTGCTGTTGAAGGAACGTTAGAGCTACGCGGTGCTGGCTGGGCTGTTGTAAAGGTGGGCGGGGTAAGCTTCCGAATCCAGGTGTCAGGTTTCACTCTAAGTGAGCTTGGTGCTATAGGGGAGAAGGTTCGGCTTCATACACACCTTCACTGGAAAGAAGACAGCATAGCCCTTTACGGCTTTGCGCATCAGCAAGAGCTCGACCTTTTCAAGTTACTCATCACGGTTAACGGAGTAGGGCCAAAGTCAGCTTTGGCCATGCTTTCCGGGATGGAGTGTGAGCGGTTGGCCTCGGCCATTGCCAGTAGCGATGTTACCCTTCTTACAGAGCTACCCGGCGTGGGCAAGAAGATGGCCAGTCGCCTGGTGGTGGAGTTGAAGAGCAAGCTGGAGAAGGAATGGGTTGGGGTAAGCCCGCAGCTTGCTGAAGGTACTACCGAGCTAGCAGCGGTGTTGACCAGTCTTGGCTACTCTGCCTCTGAGGCTGCCAGAGCCGCGGCTCTGGTTCCGCCATCTTCTGACCTTAGCCTCGAGGAGAAGACAAGGCTGGCTTTGCGTCATCTGGCGAAGTGAGGATTGGGATGGATTCGAGGCCGCCGATTCAAACTTCGTTCTCCATTCCTCGTACGACATTCGGAAGAATGGCTCCAGCTCTTGCCTTGGCTTGACAGCCATGACCTGCCTGTCTTTGATCCAGATCTCCTCGAAAAGTTGCCTACCCAGGCTGTTCCGCTGTTCTTGGCTTGCGACGCGCCAAGCCTGGCCCACACCCCTAAGGAACGAGGCCAGTCTTTCTAGCGTCTTTTCGTTATCGGCCGGCAGGTTCAAAGACCTCAGCTCATGCTGTATCCTTTCCTTCTCCGCCAGATAATCTTCCTCGCTCATGTCACCCCAAGCGAAGAGTTTCTTGTTACGCTCTAGTTGGGATTGAAGCCTTGAGCGTTCCTTCATGGTATCGTCATAGGCAGCCACGAGCTTCTTATGCGCCTCTAATATCCTGGCCTGATAATCCTCTGGGATCTGGAAGTTCTCGAGGTAGGCTTCAATTTGTGTCTCATACACTTCCAGGAGGGCTGATTTTTGCGAACAGCCCTTCCCCTGAACTCTAGTGGCACACATCAGCCGCTTCTTTCCCTTCTTCGTGGCACCTGTGTGCATCCTTCCTTTGCAGTACCAGCAATATGCATATCCAGTGAAAGAACTAAGCCTCGCTCCGCGCGGACGGTTCCTGGGAACCTTGCGGTTTCTCTCCTGGGATTCTTGGGCCTGATCCCAGAGTTCCTGACTAACAAAGGGCACGTGCTTCGCCTTAATCCATCCGCCATTGCCATCGGGCAATTCGCCTAGATAGAAGCGATTAGTGAGCATCCCCCGGACGGTATCCTTCGAGAACAGCCGATTGCCCTGATTTCCGGCAGTTCGATGGCCCCACCTATTCAGAGCCTCTGCGATCTCCCGATCAGATTTGCCCTGCGCAGCCAACTCAAAGCTCATGGTGAGACCTTCATAGTTCGTTATGTGAGCGCCGTTGGACTCTGTTTCCCTTCTGTCCTGTATGGGTACACCGTCCTCACCCTTGATTGCGCCAAAAGGAAGAAGCCCGCAGTACAGCCCCTGCTTCTTTCTTTCGTCCCACCCTTTCTTGGTCTCTTGGCTGAGGTTGTCTGAATAGAGCTCCGCCAAGCCTCCTTGCATCACCAACATAAACTTCCCTGTCGGTGTCGAGTAGTCCATGTCATTCTCGATCGACACAAAGCCGACCCCTGCCTTGCCCAACTTCTCGAAACACTCAAGCGTTATCCTCAGCTTTCGGGAAAAGCGATCTATCTTATGCACGACCAGCACGTCGTATTCTCCAGCCAATGCCGCATCTATAGCTTCTTTGAATACGGGACGCTTGCGAATATCATCAGTGTGAGCTGACTTCCCGGCTTCTACGTATTCTCTGTACGGGGTCCAACCTTTGCTTTCGCACAGTCTCTGGAAGGCCCGCCTCTGGGCGTCGGTGCTGTAGCCTTCGGTTTGCTCCTCGGTTGACACCCGGGCATAAAGTCCTGCCTTCATCTTTCTGCCTTCCTCTTGGGGCTCCAGCCCTTAGGCCTGCCCTCTCTTGCTACATAGGTCTTGGCGAATTCCTCCAGAATCGCCTCCTCGACGACCCAGCGATTGGCCACCTTGACGGCACCCATTCTCTGCAGGCGCATGAGCCGGCTTGCCGTCTTGGAGTGTACCCCTAGTCTCTTGGCTGCCTCCGAAGCGCTAATTCTATGTAGCGTTCAACATGGCACTAATCCATGGCCAGTTTGTTAGGCTTTTCAGAGCTCCCCTGTTGGATGCTAGGTTGGCTAACCCGTGTTCTGCCTGAAGAGTGGCTGCGTTAAGTGAGTCG
>VGOE01000046.1 GCA_016876035.1 Chloroflexota bacterium | reverse complement strand
GAGTGTACCTCCTCTTTGAGAGGAATTTCGCTAAGAAGGTGAAGACATACTACTATGATTGGCAGAGTCCAACACCACTTCGTGAACTTCTTTGGGAATGCTTCAGGCTGATTTACATATGGTTCTTCTTGATTTTGTTCGGTCTAATCATATGGGGATTTGTTGTGCTTGATGGCGAATCGTTATGGCCGGTTGGATTCTTGCTGTTTTTGTTGCCAACGATTTGGGAGATATTCTCCTTATTTACATGGCGTGGCTTCAAGTATCAACCGCTGCAGTTGGAGGACGAACCGGATATTGCCACTCTATGGCCTGGAGGGAGCGAGGTGAAACCAAGTGGGACCAGGGGTGGGAACACAACTGATAAACCGTGGAACGGCTGATTTTGCAGTGACCATTTAACCTTTAGTCCAGATTGTTGATAGGCAATCAGCACCGGAACGTCATCACGGCTTTTGGCTACCAAAAGCAAAAACCGCGTTGAAGACCATATCTACGGTTCTATCTATGGAACAGGTTGGGGAGCCAGGTCATCCAAACATAGCTATAGAACTACCCGTTCGGAAGTTCTATCATTTTTCATCGGCATCTGTGGGCACAGGGTGTTGCACGACATCTTCCCTGAAAATTTTTACAAAATCTTTATAATTCCTTCTGCATTTTTACGCCTCCTTTATGATTTGGGGACTATAATCTGCAAACGAGAAATCGCAGCAGGCAATGATGACCTGCATTAGTTTCCAAGACTGCAGCGTTTCGCAGGTGTGGTATCTTTGCCTTGTGTTCCTGGTGTGGCTCCTTGTTTACGAATAGGAACTCTCGGACTAGTTACGCAAGCTAGAAACAAAATCAACCTAAGTTAACTTAACATACTGATCGGAGGCCTTTCATGGAAACACCAAAAATCGGCGTCTATGTCTGCCACTGCGGTACCAACATAGGGGGTGTGGTGGATGTCGGGAAAGTTGTTGAATATGTCGCAGGGCTAGACTCAGTCACAGTTGCTCGTGAATACAGGTTCATGTGTTCTGGCCCAGGGCAAGAATGGATTGAGCAAGATATCAAAGAGTTTGCCTTGAATCGTGTGGTTGTGGCATCGTGTTCCCCTCAGATGCATGAGCCTACTTTCCGTCGGGCAGTGCAGAGAGCGGGGCTCAATCCTTACCTATTCGAGATGGCAAATATCCGTGAACACGCATCCTGGGTTACCGAAAACCCGGCTGAAGCAACGGAAAAAGCCAAGGCTCTGGTAAGTGCCTCCGTGAGAAGAGTCTATTACCAGGAACCGCTCGAAACCAAGGAGGTTCCAGTCAATCCCAATACTCTAGTTGTTGGTGGCGGTGTCGCTGGAATTCAAGCTGCTATCGAGATTGCTGATTCGGAACATAAAGTCTATCTGGTGGAGAAGGAACCCAGCATTGGTGGGCACATGATCCAGTTAGATAAGACTTTCCCGACACTGGACTGTTCTGCTTGTATCCTCACGCCAAAAATGACATTGGCGGGCACTCATCCTTACATAGAGCTGATGACCTACAGCGAGGTAACTGAAGTATCAGGTTACATCGGCAACTTCAAGGTCAAGATACGAAAGAAACCCCGGTATATCAGCGTTGCCGAATGCAACGGTTGTTCAGATTGTGAGAAAGTATGTCCAGTATCAGTGCCATCGGAATTCAATGTGGGGTTGAGCCAGAGAAAAGCGGCGTACCGTCCGTTTCCACAGGCCGTACCTAGCGCGTATGTCATCGAGAAACTCGGCAAATCGCCGTGCTCAGCTACGTGTCCTGCCGGCGTGAATGCACACGGGTACGTGGCACTTATTTCGCAAGGTAAGTTCAAGGAGGCCATCGAAGTACTTCGAAGAACGATGCCCTTTGCCGGCGTGTGTGGGAGGGTGTGCACCCATCCCTGCGAGACCGAATGCGAGCGGGGCAAAGTTGACCAACCAATAGCTATCAGAGCGCTGAAGCGATTTATGGCCGATTACGAACTCAAAGAGGGACGCGTAAAAGCAACGCCGGTAGAAAAGACGAAGCAGGAAAAAGTGGCAATTATTGGATCCGGCCCTGCCGGAATAGCTTGTGCCTATGACCTAGTCAGGCAAGGATACCCAGTGACTGTCTTCGAAGCCTCTCAGAAGGCTGGCGGCATGCTGCGGTATGGTATTCCAGAATACCGTTTGCCTAAGCATATAATCGATGATGAAATCAGTTATGTGCAGGAACTGGGAGTTGAGATCAAGACGAATACTCTAGTGAGAGACCTCAATGAAATATTCGGCAATGGATACAAAGCGATCTTCTTGGCTACCGGTGCCTGGGTTAGCCAGAAGATGGGCATACCGGGGGAAGACACCAAAGGCGTGATATATGCCCTTGATTTCCTGAAACAAGTGAATTCCGGTGTGAAGGTGTCGCTTGGGAATAAGGTTGCTGTCATCGGTGGGGGAAACGCTGCGGTTGATGCTGCCCGCTCAGCTTTGCGTCTGGGGGCTAAAGAAGTGAACGTCATCTATCGGAGATCTCGAGCCGAAATGCCTGCTATTCCTAACGAAGTCGATGAAATGGAGGACGAAGGCGTCAAGATTCATTACCTGGCGGCACCGGTAGAGGTAATCGCTAAGAACGGCAAACTCGGGCGCATTAAATGCATAAGGATGGAACTGGGTGAACCTGATGCTTCTGGTCGCAGGCGCCCAATGCCTATCAAAGGGTCGGAATTTGATATGGATGTCGATAATGTCATCGTGGCAATTGGGCAATTGGTAGAGCAGACGAAGTTAACTGCGAATCTTGCTTTGACTGGTGCCGGTACCATCGCTGCCGATCCCATCACCTTGCAGACGACTGTCGCCGGCATATTTGCAGGGGGCGATGCTGTCTCTGGCCCTGCCGATGTCATCGGAGCAATTGCAGCAGGCAAAGAAGCAGCTATTTCCATTGATCGCTATCTACGTGGCACTGACTTACGTGAAGGAAGGCCACAGGAACGACAGCGAGTTAAGGATGTACCTAAAGAAGGAGTCGAGAAGAAGCCAAGGGCAGTCATGCCGTCGTCGGCTGTCAAAGAGAGAGTCAAGGCATTCACCGAGGTCGAACTGGGCTTTGACACAAAAGCTGCTGTGGAAGAAGCCAACCGGTGCCTCAACTGTGCGGTTTGCTCTGAGTGTCTGGAGTGTGTCAAGGCATGCGAGCGCAATGCTGTACACCACGATATGAAAGAAGAAATTGTCGAGATTGATGTGGGGAATATTATCATAGCCACCGGCTACAAGGAATTTGATCCCTCTGTCATTCATCAGTACGGGTATGGCCGCTTAGACAATGTGATCACCGGTCTTGAATTTGAGCGGTTTGTCAACGCTACGGGCCCAACAGGTGGCAAGATATTACTGAAGAATGGCAGCGACCCGGAGCGAGTTGCTATTATCCATTGTGTTGGCAGTCGGGACATCAATCACCACGAATACTGTTCGAGGGTTTGTTGCATGTATTCCTTGAAGTTTTCTCATCTTCTGAGAGAGCACTTACCCAAAGCCGAAGTATATGAGTTCTATATCGACATCAGAAGTCCAGGTGAAGGTTTCGAGGAATTTTACAACCGCATACTAAGGGAAGGAACGATTCTGTATCGCGGTCGTCCTGGTGAAGTCACAGATGTGGCCGAAACACCTGACGAGGAAGGCAAACTAATCGTTAGGTTCGAAAATAGCTTGATTGGCGACAAGGAGCGTTTACCAGTCGATATGGTTATTCTTAGCTGTGCTTTGGAGCCCCAAAAGGACGCCCTTGAAGTCGCCAGGATGTTCAACATCAGTTGCGGTTCAGGCGGCTTCTTCATTGGAAAGCATCCAAAACTTGATCCAGTAGCTACCATGACCGACGGTGTATTTGTCGTCGGTTGCTGCCAGAGCCCGAAGGACATCCCCGACACAGTGGCACAGGCATCAGCCGCAGCGGCAAGGGTTCTCGCTTTGATCAGCAAGGGCAAAGTGGAGACTCTGGCAACTACAGCAGTGATCAACGAGGAACAGTGTTCTGGCTGTAGGATTTGCAATGCACTTTGCCCATATAACGCCATTTCCTTTATTGAAGAGGAAAAGATATCGAGAACTAACGAAGCCCTCTGTAAAGGGTGTGGTGCCTGTGTTGCAGCCTGCCCCAGCAGCGCTATCAAACATAAACACTACACCACCGAAGAAATTATGGCACAAATAGAAGGAATCCTGGTGTAATGTATTCAATAAGCAGACTGCGGAAGGAGAGTATCCGATGGAAACAACAATAAGGGGAGCCAAAACCTTCGTCGATGAGGTTGCAGCCGAGCCCGGTGGTGAGAAGATTAACGAGTGTATTCAATGCGGGGTATGCAGCGGTTCATGCACCACGGTCGAGTGGTGGGAGCATCCACCCAGGAAGATCATTGCCATGATCCGAGCTGGCAAGAGAGAACAGGTGCTTTCGAGCACTTCTGCATTCAATTGCGTAACTTGCTACTTGTGTACGGTTCGATGCCCTAGAGGGATCAAGCCAGCTCAACTCATACACGCTGTGGAGGCTATCGCAGAACGCGAAGGGTACAAGCCGAAAACTCCAACTATAAAGCTATTCAGAAGCCTTCGCAACGCAATGAGGCAAGGGCGCGTCTGGGAGTTAGGCATGGCGCTTAGGTTCTACTTGACATCAAACATTTTGTACGGGCTTAAAGACGTGCCTCTAGCTCTGTCTCTTATGCGTCGTGGCCTTATGCCCATTTTCCCGCCTAAGAAAGTGAAAGGCAGTCGAGAAGTCGCAGCCATTATGGACAAAGTCGAGGCAATGCAGAAGGCAGGAGGTGCGCAATGAAGTACTATACTTACTACCCCGGCTGTGCCATGGAGACCACTGGCAAACCTATTCAAGCCTCGATTGATGCCGTCTCGAAGGTTCTGAACATCGAGCTCAAGGAGTTGCCTGATTGGACATGCTGCGGTTGTCCAGGCGAATCAATAAACGAACTCATGTCAGTGGCTCTGGCTACCCGCAACCTGGCACTCGCCGAGAAGACTGGCCTCGACATGCTAGTGCCATGTAGCTGCTGCTACCGAAACCTGGTGAATGCCCATGTAATATTCACTGAAGATCGAAGGATCAGAGATCAAGTAAAAGAAGCCCTGGCTGTGGTGAACATTGAATATAAGGGAACGGCGCGCGTACGAAACCTGATGGATGTCTTTATCAACGACATCGGCCTTGACGTGATCGCTTCAAAGGTGCAGAACAAACTCAGCGGCCTCAAGGTAGCCAGTTACTACGGCTGTCACCAATCACGGCCCTACGGCCCTGACGACTTCGAGTTTCCTGAGTGGCAAGATCAAATAGCCGAGAGTCTCGGCGCCACGCCGGTCTTCTTCCCGTTGAAGGCTCAGTGCTGTGGTGGAGCCCAACTATTTAGCCAAAGAGACATGGTCCACAAGCTACTTTACAAGATACTCGATGATGTCGAACGCCACGGAGGTCAATGCCTAGCGACGACATTGTGCCCGCTTTGTTTTACCAACCTGGACGCCAACCAGGGCCGAATTAAGAGCCGCGCTGGCACCAGATTCGAAATGCCGATAATAGCCGTCACTCAACTGATGGGAGTTGCCTTCGGACTAAAGCCAGCAGAACTAGGGCTGAAGAAGAATATCTCGCCGGTGACTAAGGTACTTGACCCATACTTGAAAGTACGAGCTTAGGAGGTATGGCTATGAGCTGGGAACCAAAGATCGTTGGGTTCTTGTGTAACTGGTGCTCTTACCGCGGGGCTGATCTTGCTGGCATTGCACGCATACACTCTGCCCCAAATGTGAGGGTCATCAGAGTGCCTTGCAGCACCAGGGTTGAGCCGTCTTTTGTACTGAAAGCCTTCCGCTCTGGTGCCGATGGGGTCCTTATTCTCGGCTGTCACCCAGGGGATTGCCACTACATTGAGGGAAACTATAAAACAATGCGGCGGGTGCCATTGCTGAAAAAAATGTTAGCCCAGTTTGGCATTGAAGAGGAACGGCTTCGCTTAAGCTGGGTTTCTGCTTCTGAAGGCGCTAAGTATGCCTCGATAGTAAATGACATGACGGAGAAGGTCAGAGCCCTCGGTCCATTGAACCTGAACAACGCGGGGGGTAAGCATGGCAAAGATTAAACTGGCTCTCTACTGGGCTGCAAGTTGCGGCGGCTGCGAGATCGCACAACTTCAGATTGGAGAGAAAATCCTTAAATTGATTGAGGTGGCGGATATCGTTTTTTGGCCAGTAGCCATCGATGTCAAATACAAAGATGTCGAGGCTATGCCCAATCAAAGCATAGATGTCTGCTTGTTCAATGGTGCCATCAGGACTTCAGAACAGAAACACATGGCCAAGATGCTACGGGAGAAGTCCAAAGTACTAATTGCCTATGGTGCCTGCGCATACAACGGCGGCATCCCAGGACTAGCTAATCTGTACAATCGGCAAATGATCTTTGATCGAGCCTACTTGGAAACACCTTCTACTCTCAATAATGAGAAAACGATACCGCAAACAAAGTATCAAGCTCCGGAAGGTATCCTCACTATCCCAGAATTTTTCGACACCGTTCACAGTCTTGCGCAGACCGTGGATGTTGATTACATCATTCCGGGTTGCCCTCCAGAAGAGAGGACAACATGGCTGGCTTTGGAGTCGTTGATTGAGAATAAATTACCGCCCAGAGGAACGGTGATTTCCCATAATGCAAAGGCTGTTTGCGATGATTGTCCACGTAAAAAGGATGTTAAGAAGGTTACCAAATTCTACCGGCCCTTTCAGATTATCCCCGAGCCGGAAATCTGCCTACTGGAGCAGGGTTTGCCGTGCGCCGGTATGTGCACACGGGGAGGCTGTGGTGCCCCCTGCCCCCAAGCTAATATGCCTTGCACCGGATGCTACGGTCCTGTTGAGGGGGTTACTGACCAGGGGAGTCATTTTCTGAGCGCATTAGCCTCGGTCATTGATTCAAACGATCCTGATCAAATACAGAAGATTATAGACGATATTCCTGACCCAGCCGGTACATTCTACAGGTACACTCTGCCACAGTCTCTGCTTGGGAGGGCGAGAATAAAATGAAAAGAATTACGATTGATCCTATAACGCGCCTTGAGGGTCACGGCAAAATAGAGATTTTCCTCAACGATGCCGGCGAAGTAGCCAATACATACTTTCAAGTTCCAGAGTTACGAGGCTTTGAGAAGTTTACTGAGGGACGGCTAGCTGAAGACATGCCTCAAATTACGCAGAGGATCTGCGGTGTTTGTCCCGAGGCACATCACTTAGCAGCCACCAAGGCCCTTGACGCATTGTTCCACGTTGACCCGCCAGAACCAGCCAAGAAGCTCCGTGAGCTTTTTTATAGCGCTTTCTATGTCACCGACCATACTACTCACTTCTATATCCTTGGTGGCCCCGATTTTGTCATGGGCCCCGACGCCCCGGTTGCTCAACGCAATATCCTGGGGGTGATCGCTAAGGTTGGCCTCGAACTGGGTGGAGCAGTAATAAAGACCCGTATGCGCAATCATCATATAATTCATATGCTCGGTGGCAGGGGTGTACATCCTGTCTTTGGCCTACCAGGTGGTATTAGCAAGGGACTCAATGAAGAAGAAAGAAAAGAAGTCGAGGAAATCGCCAAAGAGTCGGTTGAATTTGCAAAACTGTCGCTGAAGGTATTCGATGATGTTGTGCTCAAAAACAAAGCGTATGTTGATTTGATACTCAGTGACGCATATACGCACAAGACTTACTACATGGGTCTGGTCGACGCCAACAACAAGGTCAATTTCTACGACGGCATGGTCAGAGTAGTTGACCCTAACGGTAAAGAGTTTGTTAAGTACGCGCCGAGCGAGTACCTCAGCCATGTGGCAGAGCATGTCGAGCCGTGGTCATACATCAAATTCCCATTCCTGAAGAATGTCGGCTGGAAGGGTTTCACCGACGGCAAAGAAAGCGGTGTCTTTCGTGTAGCTCCCCTCGCGAGGCTTAATGCTGCTGATGGCATGGCAACGCCGCTGGCCCAGGAGCACTATGAGAGGTTCTTCTCGACGCTTGGCGGTAAACCTGTTCACCACACCTTGGCTATGCACTGGGCACGCCTTATTGAGCTTCTCTACGCTGCCGAACGACTACTCGAACTGAGTCGAGACCCCGCCATAACCAATCATAATATCAGAACCATCCCAACCAAGACGCCTGACGAGGGTGTAGGCATCATAGAGGCTCCACGAGGAACATTGATACACCACTACATCACAGATGAACGAGGGGTCATCAAGAAAACTAATTTGATCGTAGCAACGCTCAATAATTCTGCCGCAGTGAACATGTCGGTCGATAAAGCAACAAGGGCTGTAATCAAGCCTGGCATAGAGATCACAGAAGGATTGCTCAATCGAATAGAGATGGCATGGCGTCCCTACGATCTCTGTCTAGCTTGTGCCACTCACAGTCTAGATGGCGCTCCAACCTTGCCAATCTACATCTATGATAGCCATGGAGATGTGGTTAAGAGGTTTGGGAGAGGCTAAAGAAGTTTGGCCCGCGCTTCCTTTCCCTTTTGAACCAGACCTGGTAACCAAGCTCGCTGCTGCTGACTAGACGTTCAACTGGGAAGATAGGTCTTTTCAGTGTACCGAACCCCTGGATGAAACCTCATGTTGCCACTTGAATGCCTATCATGAAAGCGAACGGATGGTTAGGAGATGGTCAACGCATCAGTTCTGAAAAGCTTCACACTCTTCAAAGGACTGGATAGTAATGAATTGGCAAGAGTGGCAGAGCTTTGCGATGAACGCACCCTCAAAAAAGGTGACCGTATTTTTTCGGAGGGAACGAGAGCGACACATCTGCATCTTTGCCGTAGTGGCAAAGTTGATGTTGTAATCTGGGTTCGAGAGCCGTGGAACAAGAATGTCGTGGTTCATCAAGCGGGTGCAGGCGAACTCATTGGTTGGTCCGCTATGGTAGCCCCCTATACCTACACCGCCTCCGCTGAATGCGTGGAGGCTGGGGAGGAAATCCGTATTACGGGATTAGACTTGCTAAAGCTATTGGACTATAATCCGCATACCGGATTGGTTGTGTGGAGGAATCTCAGCGCTGAAATCAGCGCGAGGCTGACTCAAACCAGACAGAGGTTAAGCACTGAATGGCTAACCTCGGGAGTGACATCGCCTCCAGGCTCGAGCGCCTGGGGTGAACCTAAAAGAAGATAATCTAAGCAAGCCCGCCTGACCAAAGCGTAGCGGGTGTCTCAGGTTCTCCGTAAGGGCTGTGCCGCGAGTGCTATGCCTCTTGCCCAAGCAAGCCAGCCCTTTCTTCAACAAACTGTAGAACTTCGGTCAAACATGGGCTAAGGCTTTGTAACACGAGACCCTCCGCTACACTCAGAGTGACAGCGTCCACAGGTGTCACTCTGATCCACCACAGGTGCGGAAGAGTCCCACTTGTTATGCAAAACTGGACCGTACCACCCGGCCGAGCTACTCGGCCCCTGGGAGAGAAAAACCAGCTATTCAATATAAGCCAAGCGGCGACTTCGGAATTGATTGATGATCATCTTTCCAGCTTCGGCAATCGCTGGTACAATCTACCTGAGGTGAGAGATGAACCATAACCACTCAGCGCATCGGATTGAAAGCAAGGAGGACGCCAATGAAAGCATCTGAAGGGCAAATCGGCAGAGTCTTTGTGATCAGACTTGAGGATGGTGATGTGGTGCCCGAGTGTATTGAGCGCTTCGCAGAAGACAACGGGGTATCTGTAGGCCATGTAATCCTTGTGGGTGGAATTGGAGGCGGTGAAATTGTGGTCGGTCCAAGGCATTCCGAAGAAAGACCGCCAGAGCCAATGCTATTACCTATAGACGGCGCGCATGAGGTCGTAGGCGTGGGCGTGCTTGCCCCCGGCGAAGACGCCAAGCCGACCCTGCATATACATGCTGCTCTGGGGCGGTCAGGGCAAACGACCAGCGGTTGCTTGCGGCCCGGTGTCAAGGTCTGGCTTGTAGGCGAGGTAATCCTCTATGAGATCACGGGAGCCAAAGTGGCGCGTGTCAGGGACGTGGAAAGTGGCTTCAGCCTGCTGTCGCCCGGCCACACGGGCGGGAAACCGAAAAGAAGGCTATCTCATTAACCGGACTGGATGGTATGTTAGCACCTGGTCAGGACAAATTCACGATGCGCATCATCCATTTTGCCGACCTTCATATGGGTGTGGAGAACTACAGCCGCATCGATCCAGCCACCGGTGTCTCTAACTGCCTGGTCGACTTCCAGCGCTCCTTCGACAACGTGGTGGAATTTTCCTTGCGAACCGAAGCCGATCTGGTCATATTTTGCGGCGATGCTTACAAGAGTCGGGACCCATCGCAAACCCATCAGCGGGAGTTCGCCAGGAGGGTCGGCATGCTGGCCGCAGGCGGGATACCCGTTTTTCTGCTGGTGGGCAATCACGATCTGCCCAACGCTATCGGCCGGGCGACGGCCATCGAGATTTTCGATACTTTAGCCATAGAGAATGTTATCGTGGCTAACCAGCCTGGCGTCTATCCGGTGAAAACCAAAAAAGGGATTATCCAGATAGCCGCTTTGCCTTGGCTAAGACGCAACTCGTTGCTCACCCGGGAGGACACCAGACGCCTCAATGTTGAGGAACTCAAGCTCAGGCTAGGGGAAACTCTGACCCGTGTTATCGAAGATAATATAAGAAAACTTGATCCTGACCTGCCGGCAATTCTAGCCGCTCACGTCACGGTGGCTAGTGCCACCCACGGGTCAGAGAGGGCCATGATCCTGGGTCAGGATCCAGTCCTTCCTCTAAACAGTGTGGCCAAAGCAGCCTTCGACTATGTTGCCCTGGGGCATATGCACAAGAGCCAGATTCTCTCACACATCCCACCGGTGGTCTACTCAGGGAGCTTACAGCGCATTGACTTTAGCGACGAGGGAAACGACAAGGGGTTCTATGTGGTGGAGATTGACCCGCGGAAGAAACGGGGAGAGCGAGCCACCTTCGAGTTCCATCACTCGAGGGCACGGCGTTTCTTGACCATAGAGACCGTTGTTGCTGCGAACGATCCCAACCCCACCACCACCGTCTTGCAAGATATCGCCCGCCGCTCGCACGATATCGCCGGGGCCATAGTAAGGGTGCAGATCACCATCCCGCAGCACGTTGAGAGGCTGATTCATGAGCCGGAAATCCAGGCAGCACTGAGAGAAGCACAATACATTTCTATCACCAAAGAAGTGCTGCGGGAGCGCCGTGCCAGGTTGAATGGCTGGTCAGCCGAAGAGATGAGCCCGTCTGAGGCACTGAAGGTCTATCTCGCTCTGAGAAAGACTCCACGAGAACATGCCAGGACATTGCTGGGATACGGGGAGAGGCTTATTCAGGAGACGGTCGAAGATTGACAGGGAAGTAGCGCTCCGACAAAGTCTTTTTGCCCCCGCACGAATTCCTCAGCGGTCATGACACGCTTTCCTTCTGGCTGTACCTGTAAAAGCCCCAGAATGCCTTCGCCCGTCTGCACGCCAATGGAGATAGGTGGATTCCCTTTGACGGCTACCACCTTCCCTATTTCCCCCACCCCAGGCAGTGGGACCGCCTCGATGACCTTCAGTGTCTTGCCCCGCCAGATAGTGTAGCAGCCAGGCCAGGGCTGAAAAGCCCTCACCCTCCGCCATAGCTCGACAGCCGAAAGGCGCCAGTCTATTCGGCCACTTTCCTTGGTGACAGGCCTGGAATAGGTGGCCTTCTCGTTGTCCTGGAGCTGGGGGATTACCTTACCCTCAAGCCACGAGGGTAAAGTCTGCAACAGAAGGCGAGCGCCAACGTGGGCCAACCTAGCACTGAGGGATCCGGTGGTATCCTGTGGCAAAATCGAAACCCGCTCCTGGGCGAGCAACGGCCCCGTATCCATGCCCTTGTCCAGGAGCATAATACTCACCCCGGTGTCCTCGTCACCGGCCAGAATGGCGGCGGCCACGGGGGTGGCACCGCGATGCCTGGGAAGGAGGGAAGGATGAACATTAAGACAACCGAAAGGGGGAATATCGAGAATATTCTGGGGCAGCAACTGGCCGAAGGCAGCTACTATGACGATGTCGGGTCGGAGATCAGCTAGCTTTTGCACCTCGCCAGGCTGGCGAAAAGAGGGAGGCTGCTCCACTGTCAGCCCAAGCTGAAGCGCTTTTCTCTTGACTGGCGAGGGAATGATGTTGCCTCCTCTGCCTGACGGCTTGTCAGGTTGGGTGTAGACGGCTACGACTTGATACCCACCAAGCACGAGGCTGTCTAGGGTAGGGACAGCAAAGTCGGGCGTACCCATGAAAACGGTTCGCATGGCCGATCATATTTTATCACGAGGTTCCGACGGTAACAATGAAGCGACATAAATCACCATCAGGTTAGCTGAGACCGATTAAGGATACGAGGCTAGCCGAGATGAGTATGGTGAAGCCAGATGAATGGAAAGAGTGTAGCAAGATAGTGAGAGAGGTACTGGAAAGCCCAATTGAAAAAGGAGCACTTCCACGCCCTGGACGAGTTGTGTGCTAAGATGACTTTATACTCTCCCTTGACGGCGGAGAGATAGGGTAATGGCGAATCGGTATTCTCGTGAGTAATAACGGCATCTGTGGTCGCAGCCAGCCCAGCAGATGATATAGTGAACAAGCTGCTGATTTGTTGGGCGATGGCTTACGTCTCGCCTCAGCTACCTGAACCTCTTTCAAGCAACGTCACCAGTCTTGCCGCATGGCGAAAACGAACTCAAGAGGTGTGTAGTCGCGCAGTTCAATGTCGGGTATCACGTCGCAGAGGTCTTCAGCTTTCGAAACAGGGCCACACTGTCCCCCAGCATCTCTCTGATAGGCAGCTTGAAAGGGCACCTGCCTTCACATTCCCCGCATTCAGTACAAGTCTGAGCCTTTTCCATGTTATCCGCTACCCACCCGGAGAGGTAGAACGCCGGCACAGAGCGTTTAAGATAAGTAGGGAAGACCATGACCTCACAGATGAGGATGTCCTGCGGACACGGCTGGCAGTAATAGCAGTGACGGCAGTACCTGCTGCCCAGTTCCGTAGCTATTTGCTCCATGCGCCGTTGCTCCTCCGGTGTGATGGAAAGATCGCCTTCAACGATTCGGACCAATTCCTCCATCTGCTCGATAGTATCTACCCCCACAATGGGGTGAACGCCAGGAAATTGCATGAGGAACTTCATGGCCAGGGAAGCGCTCTCCAGCATCCCCCCACCCATCGGCTTCATGGCAATGAATCCCACGTCATTACGGCGGCAAAGGGGAATTAGCTCGTCGGCAGCCTCCCTGGCAACAAAGTTGAAGGGAAACTGCACAGTCTCGAAGTGCCCTGATTGTGCCGCCAGCTTAGCTACGTCGAGAGAGTGGGATGAAATTCCGATGTGTCTGATCTTCTCCTGGCTCCTGGCCTTCTCCAAAGTAGTCAGCATGCCGCCTGACGCCACCATGCTGTTATACGTTTCCAGGTCATCTACGCCATGGAGCTGATAAAGGTCTATCGTATCCACCCCCAAGCGCTCCAGGCTCAACTGGAGATGCTTCATAACCTTCTCTGGATTGCGAGAAGTTGACTTGGTGGCTAGGACAAGTTCTTCTCTCCTTCCGTCAATCGCCTTGCCTATGAAGCCTTCGCTGGTGGTATAAGCATTGGCAGTGTCGTAGAAGTTGATACCCAGTTCAAGGCACCTCTTCACCAGCAGCACTGCCTCTGCTTCGCCCAGGCGCTGGATGGGGATGCCCCCAAAGCCCAAGCGAGAGACCATCAGTCCGGTTTTTCCTAGCCTCACCATCTCCATTCTTTGCTCCGTATCATGCCTGTCGGATGGCTACCGCAACTTACCACCTAACTTCAGGCGATGTCAACTGCCACCCAACCTGGCTATTCACTGTTGAATCCATAGGTAATCGAAACCTCCATCCCGCATGTCCCGAAAACACAAGCGTCAATATGGAAGATATCAAAGGCATCGCCAGTACTGGCGGGCATTATTCTTCACCTGTGCTACCATCCTTTTCGTCTCTTCCAACCGCAGGTCCTTCTGGAATCTTGGAGGGATCGGTACAGGCTCCTCCAGCGGAATCCGGAAGCCAGCCAGCCCGGAGATCAGAGCTATCCAGGCATGAGGCAAAACGGTCTTGTTGTAGCCCGAGGCAATATGATCGATGAGCTTGCCTTGGCAAGTTTGGGCCATCTTTCTGACTCGCTCTCCAATCATCCTGAAGCCTCTCACTGGCAATCCTAGTTGCGTTAGTCCATCATCGAAATGAGGATCGGAACCGCCATTTCTGATGATAATCTGTGGTTTGAATTCCTCCGTCAATGGCTCGATGATCTCCTCGAAGGCTAGTTGATAGGAATCGCAGCCGGCATCGACTGGCATAGGAATGTTGATAGTGAAACCACGCCCCTCGCCCGAGCCTATATCTGACGCAAAACCAGTACCGGGATAAAGGGTCCTCGGGTCTTGGTGTACATCAATGAACAGAACCTTCGGATTGGAGTAGAAATACTCGCTGGTTCCATTCCCGGCGTGGGCATCAGTGTCCAAAATCAAGACCCTCTCCATCCCGTGCTTCTCTAGCAAATACAGGGCAGCAAAAGCCACATCGTTGTAGATACAGAACCCTTCCCCGTAGTTTGGCTTGGCATGATGCATTCCGCCGCCAATGGAGATGGCTTTTCCGAACTGGCCGGACTGAACTAAATCAGCCGCCAGCTTCGCCTGGCCAACGATGAATCTGGCTGCCTCTTCTAGCTTCCCGCACCTACCCACCGGCCTGTTGTCACCTGAGTGGTATCGATAGAAACTCCCATCATAACTCAGACCCAGATTGGCCGCCCGGTAGAACTGCGTAGTGAAGTCGACATAATCCCGCTGGCACACTCTCAGCAGGTCTTCGTCACTGGCTGGTTCTGCCTCAATTATGCGGTAGTTCTGCTCCCCGCTCAGGCTTTCCTTCAGGAAACGGGGAAACACCTCATAGCGGTCTCCCCTGAAAGGGTGGCCCGGTCCAAAATCGTATTCCTTCACTTCTTCGCGGAACAAGATGGCTACTGTCATTCTGCACTCCCCCTTGTACCATAGTCTCACTGATCAGTCCGTCCGGTGTCGTCGCTGGATTCGCCCCGGTGAGCGCCACCGAAACGGCCTACTATAGGAATTTCAAGGCCACATCTGGGGCACCGTCGCTCGGCCGTTATGCTATATTTTGCCACAGAAAAGCCTCGGCGCTCTACCAGGAGCTGGTTACAGTTGGGACAGTAGGTGTTCTCATAGGGATGCCCGGGGGCATTGCCAGCATAGACGTATTTCAATCCTTCAGCCCTTCCTGTATCCCTGGCCCTTTCTAAGGTAGCTAAAGGCGTGGGTGGGACATAAAGCTCATCACTGAATCTGTAGGCTGGAAAGTACCCAGTAGTGTGCCACGGTGTATCGTCACCGAGTTCGTACTTGATCCTACCGGCAATCTCCTTCAGGGTCCTGTCCCCGTCATTGACACCCGGTATTAGAAGCGTTGTGATCTCAATCCACACGCCATACCTTCTCGCAGCCACAGCATTTCTCCACACCTTCTCCACGTCAGCGCCACAGAACTCGAAGACGGTCCCAGCGTCCCCTTTGACATCGATGTTCATAGCATCCAGGCCACTCTCTACCAGCATCTTCAAGGCTTCCAAGGTCATATAGCCATTGGTGACGAAGGTGTTGTAGTAGCCATGCTTTCTCGCCAGCTTAAACACGTCCACTGAATACTCCAAGAGCAACGTCGGCTCATTGAGCGAGATGCTTGTACCCTGACAGCCGCTGCTCTCAACCATCTCCACGAAATCCTCGGGGCTGAGGAATCTTCCTTTGCCTATGTCTCCGGGTGACTTGCTGATATCATAGTTTTGACACCAGGGGCAAGTGAAATTGCACGACCAGGTACCCACAGTGAGGGCCTTGCTACCCGGGTGAAAGTGGAATAGGGGCTTCTTCTCTATGTGGTTTGCGCTTATGGAAGCAATCTCACCGTACACCAACGTGTACAGCTTCCCGCCGATGTTCTTCCTCGTCTGGCAGAAACCGAGCGCACCTGGGGACAATTCGCAGCGCCTCTCACAGGCGCAGCACCTTGTCTTCTCCTTCAAATCGTCGAACAGAATAGCTTCCTTCTTCAAGAATATGCCTCGGCAGTGAGATTTGCTTGCCTGATAAGTCAATTCTACACCTGGTCGGATTCTTTTGCTCTAAGCTTCGTCCTTCTGTAGACCGCGATGAACCTCCGAATTTAGTGCCCCAGAGTGCATTGGTGACAGATTCACAACACCAATGTCGAGAACAAGCCAACGTGGCGTGTCGCTGTCAATTGACAAGGTTAGGCTATGCTGCTAGGATATCGTGTCAGTGACTAACCAGTCAGTCAGTAACGGCCATGAAACATCTTGCTGAGACGAACTCACATGCCGTGACGGAGCGGTATTCTGCCATACTGCAGACAGCCGAGAGGCTATTTGGAGAGAAGGGATACCGCGGCGTATCAATTGACGAGATAGCCAAGGCTGCCGGCGTATCGAAAGGCCTTGTTTTCTATCACTTCAACAGCAAGAGGGCGCTGGTTGAGCACATATTGAAGGATGCCATGACTACACTGTTGACAAGGTGGGATGCTATCGCACAAAGCAGTGAGTCAGGGCGAGCCAAGCTTAGAGCAGCGGTCGAGGCGTGTATGGACATGTTCAACTCGCGGCCATACCTATTCCGAATCGCATTTTTTGAAGTGATCCTCGAGGAGGAGATGAAGGACATTCTTACCGTCATGAGTAATGAGGTTCCTCTCAGGATTGGCAAGCTGCTAAAGGATGGCATCGCCACAGGGGAATTCAGGCCTGTTGACAGCCGCATCGCTGCCATTCTGCTGATGGGGATGATCACTGCTCCACCTTTACAATCTGCTTTACAGCCGCAGACTATGCTGGCTGCCGGCCGGATCGCTGATGAGATTACCGAAATATTCTGTCATGGCATCTGCCGATAAATTTTTTTGCAGTTTACTGACTATCTGGTCAGTCAGCCATGTAAATTATGTGCTACTTCACGGCGCGAAATCGAAAAGGCTGGATTTCGGAAAAGGCATAGCCGAGACTACGAGGAGATGGAGCAAGAATGAACAAGTCCTTTAATCGATTAGGTATTTTCATAAAGAACAAACATCTGATACTGACTATCATATGTTTATCTCTGATAATCCCTTCCATCATAGGGGCTCTGCATCTCAAAATGGAGACGGGGGACAATACCTTCGTATCTGCCGATTCTCAAGTCTATCGAGACTACCAGCGGTTCACGCAGCGTTTCAGCGACAGAGTGGTGATAGTTCTCGTGACTGCGGATGATCTAGCCCAGCTTGTTCAACCAGGCAATATGGCAGCGATGCAAGCGATTGAAGATCGTATGGTGGCCAGGACTGATGTCGTCTCAGCTATAGGCCCTGCGTTTCTCATCGAGCAGGCGGTGGCCCAAAAGAACGGCTCCGCCGAATTGCCGACAGACCCGCAAGCGATTCTGGAAATCATCACCGATCCGCAAAACGGCACAGTGAGGACGGACTTCCGTCAGGTGTTCCCGGATAACCGCCATGCTCTCATCGCTATAACCATCGGCGCCAAATTATCGCAAGATAAGCAGGCGGATATGATCAAACAAATCAAACAGACTGTGGCCGGAGCGGGCTTTACGGGAGACGCCAGTGCCGTCGTTACCGGCTTACCTGCTCTCAGGAGCGATATGGAGGACTTGATGCAAGACAGCATGCGCAACATGCTCATCCTGTCAGTGGCCCTGATGCTCGCCATCCTGGCTTTCATATTTAGAGTCCGCGGTTTCTTTGCTTGGCGCTGGCTGTCGCTGGGCATAGTGTTCCTCGGGATCATTTACACTTTCGGCGCCATGGGCATACTCAGTACCCCTATTACCATGGTCACCATGTCGGTTTTGCCCATCGTGGTAGGGCTTGGGGTGGACTACGCTATCCAGTTCCACAATCGTTACGATGAGGAGAGGCGAAAAGATAAGAGCACTGGCGACTCCATTGTCAACTCTGTGACTTATATTGGTCCGGCGATCGGCATCGCCATTGTTGCCGCCTGCCTGGGGTTCGCTGCCCTCTTTTTCTCGCCCGTGCCGATGATCCGTGATTTTGGGCTCACCCTGATTATTGGGGTGACTGCCTGCTATTTAGTCTCAATGGTCGTTCTACTAACGATCCTCTACTGGCACGATCGACGCCAGGAATCCAGAAGAAGAGCGGCACAAGCCAAAGCGAGACCACAGCCGGACAAACAGAGCACCAACATCGTGGAAAAAGGACTCTCTCGCCTGGCCCCATGGGTGATCAAGAAGCCTCTGGCCATTGTTTCCGTCGCTGCTCTCCTCGCCGTGGCAGGACTCCTCGTTGATTCCCACATCCACACGGAAACCAGCGTAATGAAATTCATCTCACAGGACATCCAGGCAGTACGGAATATGAACGCCGTGGAATCCCTCGGCAGAGGTCTCGTGTCAACAAACTTGCTTGTCGAAGCTGAAGACGTCGCCGATCCGGCTATCCTTGCGTGGGTATGGCAAATCGAGCAACGAGTAAACGAGGAGCAATCAGACATCGTTGCTGGTACCAGCAGTATTGCTGACATTATCGTGCAAGCCAACGGGGGCCAAATCCCCCAGGATTCACAGGAGGTCAGGCAGATACTGGAGGGAATCCCAGAACCCATCAAAAGGAACCTTATTACTGATGACTTCATGGCAGCCAACATCATCGTCTACAACCGGGAGGTACAGACTGATGTCTTTGAACAGTTGGCAAAAGATTTAAGGGATTATACCAGCGAGCGCCCCGACGGCGTGAACGTCACGGTAACCGGAAACACTGAAATCCAGGTCAAGCTTGCCAATGCACTGACTAGCGGCAGGGAGAAGATGACCTTGCTGGGCATCGCTTTCGTCTTCGTGGGCATTTTGATCCTCTTCAGATTCAGATTGCTCCGCGCTCTTCTGGCTATCCTGCCAATGATCCTTATCATCGGATGGTCAAGCGTTGTCATGTATCTCTTGGGGATAAAATACACTCCTCTGACGGCAACCTTGGGTGCGCTTATCATAGGCATCGGCGTAGAATTCACCATTTTGTTGATGATGCGCTATTACGAGGAGCGCAACAAGGGCGAGAATCCGCCACGAGCGATGACCACCAGCATCGTCAGGATAGGGCGTGCTATCACCGCCTCTGGCTTCACTGTGATCGGCGGTTTTGGAGCGCTGCTGATCGCCACCGGCTTCCCCGTCCTGCAAGATTTCGGCGTGGTCACCATGGTCAACGTTTTCTTCGCGCTGGTGGCTGCCCTGGTGGTGCTGCCACCGTTGATCGTCTGGCTGGACTCCTGGAGGGAGAAACTGGGGCGAATGAAAAGATCTGCAGCCGAGCTTGATCCTACTGGACAATCTTCCCCCAGGTAGTGTCAAGAGAAGTGTGTAAATTGAGGGATAGGCTTCTCCTTCCAGGTTGAGTTAAGGTGATTGGTAATGCCATAGATGATCCGATCAACACTCTCAGGGTTCTGGAAACA
>VGOE01000045.1 GCA_016876035.1 Chloroflexota bacterium | reverse complement strand
GGAGCCAGGAAAAAAGAGGCTGGGGTCTGCCCACCGATGTGAAGATATGACAGGAGTGATATTGCCGGAGCCCTTGACTAGAAAGATATAGTATGTTGTGTCCTGACATGACTGCTGCACATTAGTCAGGAATGTGTGATGAAGCCTACGCTCTTGTCGCTGCGTAGAACAATAGGAGCATCTGGCGCTCAAATAGGGACTACTTGATGCAGACTCAGAGCGTTGGCACGATGATAGAGGTGTCAGAGTAACTGCCTCCAGTTTCAATCCACGCCCCCGCGCGGGGGGCGACCGGATCAGCCGCCGCAGCGTGAGCGTCAAGAGGTTGTTTCAATCCACGCCCCCGCGCGGGGGGCGACTTGGGACAACGCTTGGGACAATGCGGTAAGAGTTTATGTTTCAATCCACGCCCCCGCGCGGGGGGCGACCTCGTATGCCTTGACTGTGGCGTTTCGGTTGATCTGGTTTCAATCCACGCCCCCGCGCGGGGGGCGACGGCATACTTAGCTTCAAACTGGCTCACCGGCCAGTTTTCTCGGACAACCCACTTAGGCACGCGATGCCGTTGACTGATACCCATTCGAAGCTCGCTAACCCCCAACGCGGATTGTCGGTCGCTTGGGGTTCGCGGATAGCCCTGAAACAACGAGCGGTTCTCTTGTGTCGTAGGTGCGCCGCAGTGCTCACATAGCAACTCCATGTCCAAAGCCCTCAGACAACCAGTGGTCCTTCCGGGTCATAGGTACGCTTGGCACCGGCGTGCTCCACCCTACCCTTCCAGTTCTTTCCCAGGAAATAGAAACGCAGGCTGTCCTCTTGCGCCTCGATCTCATCCAGCAGGCGCTGTCGCAAGGCTGTCCACTGGGCCGGGTCAACCAGGCACTCAAATACTGAGTCCTGCACCCTCTGCCCGTAGTTCTCGCATACCTTAGCTACCCTCCGCAGCCTCTTCTGTCCCGCCTGGCTGTCCGTCCTCACGTCATAAGTCACCAAAACCATCATTTCATGTTTCCCCTCTTATCAAGTTGTTAAAGAGCCCGGCTTCTTCAATGTCGCCCTCGCGAAACAGATGGCGTTACTCTGCACTTTCGGCCCGCAAGGATTTCGAGGCCCGTGGCCGCTGTCACTTCCAAAAGAAGGGAGGATACCCATCCAGGTCTCCCCTCAGGTAACGTGCCAGGAGGAGTGCCTGCACATGGGGCAATAGCCCTATGGCCACCTTCTCGCCAAGGAAGGGATGTTGAATCTCCTCCTGTTTCCTCTTCTGATAGGCTACCACCACCTCCTTTCGCGTCTCGTCATCCATTGTCACAGCGCCTGTCTCCGTCTTGCGAAACCCTTTGCCTTTTACCTGCTGCCGGTTCACCAGGGACAGCACCAGACGGTCGGCCAGAAATGGCCGGAATTCTTCCATGATATCCAGTGCCAGCCCAGGCCTCCCCGGGCGATCTGCATGCAGATAGCCGACGGCCGGATCGAGCCCGACACCCTCCAAAGCCGACCTCACATCGTGCACCAGCAGGGTATAAAGGAAGGACAGGAGCGCATTCATATTGTCCAACGGCGGACGGCGGCTGCGCTCTCGGAAGAAGAAATCTTCTTTCTGAACCGTTATCAGGTGATCAAAGACACTGAAGTACCGGCGAGCGGCATCGCCTTCTCGTCCCCGTACGCTGTCGATAGGCTGGGAATCAGCCAACTCCTGGAGCAGTTGAGCCAGATGCGTGGCGGTGTCCAGTAGCTCCTTGGCCTCTGACTGCTCCGGACGTTCCCTGGCAGCCCGAAGAAGCACGGTACGGCAGTTAGCAACCTTGACAACAACCATGACGCGGGCCAGTTCGGCCGCGGACTCCTTGTTGTCGGCCTGACGGTACTGCTCCCGTCTGAGGAGGACGTTGCCTGACACAGGCCCCTCGACACGAGCGAGGAACCTCCCCCGCTCGCTGAGAAAGGAAATGGCCACGTTTCGCTCGGCGCAGAGCCCCATCAGCGGGGGGCTGCATGACGCTACGCCGAAGCAGACTATTCCGCCAAGGGTATGCACCGGCACGCGTAGCTTCGTTTCTCCGTCCACCTTAACCAGCACCGTCTCGCCCTCCCGTGACAGATAGGCCCCCTGGGTCATTACGTAGAGTGTGTTCAGCAGGTGCTTCATGCTGTCTCCTCTTCTGCCCGGGCAATCGCCTGTGCAAGATAGCTCCGTACTCCTCCGCGCTTTCCGGCGGCCTTTGGCAAGCACACATCGACCAGAGAGCAGCTTCTGCATTTCTCGGTGTATTGGGCCGGTGGTGTCTCCCCTGCCTGGTTCAACTGGTGCAAGCGCGCTGTTAGCCTTTCGGTCTCTCCCCGCAGTGCTTCATCAAGAAGAACTTCGTACCGTCTCCTCGGTTCCCCGTAGAAAAAGGAGCCCGAAGGAATGGATACCCCGAGCATCTCTTCGAGGCAGAGAGCTTGAGCGCACAGTTGTACTTCATCTTCATGACCGATCTTGGGATGTCCCCGCTTGTATTCGACGATGAGAGGCTTCCACAGGCCTGGGACGCCTTCAAGCTGTATCGCCTCCTTAGCGTCGGGTATCCGCTGGAACTCCACCACATCCGCCTTGCCCACGAGCCCCAAGCGCAACGAGCGCACTCGCAACCCTCGGGCGATGCGGAGGTCGCCGCGCACCTCGGTTTCGGGCTCGTGCGAACGGTCATGCAAAAGGCGGCCTTCGGCCGTCAGGCGATTTTCCTCCCACACTCCTTCGAGGTGAATGAGCGCCCATTGCCGTTCGCAAAAGGCCAGGTGCTGAAGGGCCGATATCGGCAAGAGTTCGTCTTCGGTGTACATTAGATGACGGCCCCTCCTGAGGCAATGAATTCACCCAACTTCAGTACGCCCTTCATGTACCCCAAGAAGTCGGGATCGTAATCGTGCTTCCATTCATAGATGTCCCAGTCAGAGGATCGCCCATCGCGAGTCACTGGTTCTAGCGCGAGCTTATCGATCTTAGTAGCCCATATCTGAACGCTATACCTCATGAGCTCGGCCCGCGACACTCTGTCACCCTTTCGGACAGCATCGGCCAAAGATGGGTCGATGATCACTGTTCGGGTATCCGTGTCTATCACCTGGCATTGTTTAGAGACACTTACGTATTCCATACGGTCCTCGTCTTTGATCAACTGCTTGGCCTGGTCTTCGGCACCCGCCGTCCATTCGCGTCTCATGGCCAAGGTCGCTACTTTGGCCGGGTGTAGGCGGTTCAGTTCTTCTATGGTAAAGTGGTCCAATGCGCGACGTGAGATTGACATGGCTGGGTTGCTACGAAACTGGTCGTCCAGAAGCAGAATATCCCAGACCTCAGCGTCGACAAACTCATCCCCTCGACTAACCCTGCCTCCGATCTGGATAAGGCTCGACGTTGACGCGCGTTCTCGGAATCCTGTTCGAAAGGAAAAGTCCATCCCCGCCTCGACGCAGCTGGTGGCGACAAGCGTCCAGTCACCTTTTCTGTCTCGCAGGCGTTGCTTTACTCTTTGCACAATCAAGTCACGGTGAGCCGGAGCCAATGCTGTTGAAAGATGCAGTACATCGTGACCCCATTCGCGCATGGCTCGGGCAATCACGGCGGCGGTCTGCACAGTATTGACGATCAGAAGCCGTGGTCCCGGTTCTTTCCGGACGACGAAGTTGACGACGCCTTGGCAATGGAGCGCGTCAGCATCTTCTGGCTGCCGTCGATAGTTGATCCGCCGCATTTCCGCTTCCTCTAACTCGCCGCGAAGAGAGCCGTCCGCAACCAAATCCGGCACTTCGGGCATGGTCCTTGCATCGTTTCCACCAATGAGGGCTTTGTATTCATCCAGTTGCCAGAATCGCGGCAGTGAACCACTCGCCAAGACCAAATACCCTCCCCACTCGCGCGTAAACGTCTGGAGCCAACGCCACATCTGCGGCCATAGGTGCGACGGAATCGCCGCGTGCATTTCATCCACGAAGACTGCTGATCCAGGCAATTCGTGCAATTTTCGGAGTCTAGCGGGATGATGGCTGCCCAGTGTTTCAAAGAATTGAACGGCTGTCGTGACGATGATCGGAGCCTTCCAGAGCGTTGCAAGTTGCCTCAGATCCAAGTCCTCGAAATCTGCCCTATGGTGGTGTTCGGCTACAATGTCCCCAGGCCTCTCACCATCCAGCACAAGCGCCTTTCGATAGACTTCAACGGACTGCGTGATGATGTTCGTGTAGGGCAGAACAACGATGATGTGTCGAAGTCCGGGCTTCCGTCCCGCCGCAACGCGCAAGAGGTGTGCCATTACTGCCGTTGTCTTGCCACTGCCGACAGGCGCATCGCAGGAGCGGATCGGCGGATCAAGTAATGCATCACGGCAGGCCTCGAACATCCGTTTTCGCAAACGGTTGCGTGCCTGCTCGCGCTCCGTTTTTCCGTCCGGGAGTGCATCCACATATCTCTGCAAAGCCGCCAGCCGTTCCATCCAACGGGGTTCGACATGCCCAATCTCAACCTCTTTTCCGTAGTGGCGCGCTGTATCGCCATGATCCGCGTCCACAAGGCAGGAGAGGGCGATGCGGCGCATGATTCCGCATTCGTGTAGGCCTGATGGCGCAACTCGTGGCAGCACGGGGCATCCTGCCGCCTGATGAACACCCTCGTAGTCTTTCAACTCACGATCAATGTGATCGGCTACCTTCTCGCCTTCAGGTGTTGTTCTCTTCAATTGCCTGAACGGTCGCCCTTGCTTCGCCAGTTCTTCGTCCCGGCTGAACAATCCTTCATGATGTCCATGCACAAGGACTACAGACTCTTGCCGACCGAGCTTGTCCAGTTCGGACGCGCCTGCATCTTCGTGAGCGATAGGCAGGGGATTTCGTGAATCATGTTTTAGTACAGCCTGATTTGCCTTATCGAGCTTGCCAAGATCGTGATACAGCGCAGCGGCTTCAACCCAGCCAACAAAGGCATCACGGTCGCCGCTATAGAACGCAGCAGCATTCCGCGCGTTGCGAATCGCTCCACGTTGGACATTCGTCACGTGCTCCAGATAGGTTTGCGCAGGGATTCCCTGTCGCGGACTATGAGCCAGCGGCGGATTCGTTGCCATTGCCGCCCTTCCCCTTGAACTGGTTGCACCATTCCGGCAGTTCGACACAGAGATCATACAGTCTGTCCTTCTTCAGCTTGCCTTGGAACTTCCGGTCTCCATCCTTAGGTAACCCCGTCGGCACGTTATACTGCTGGTCCAGAGGAATGCCGCTGACGGATGGCTTTTCGGAACCCCCGCCCTCACGCGTTGGTGTCAGTTTTTCGATGAACTCGAACTCGGAAAAGGAGCCCAAATCGTCCTCATGTTCTGCATACCAAGCATGGAGTACTTCTATGACTCCATGGCTCCGGGCGACAGACCTCGTGTTGGCATAGGCAGGTCTAATAAGACTCAGGAGCAATGCAATGTCCTTCGCAGTGCAACCACTCTGAATCGCTGCGGTGGGATTCACAAAGAAGGGCATGCAATAGATACCATGCTCCACGTACCGACAGGCCAAAGGTGCCATTCCCCGATCTTTCGATTCCTGAGCTGATGCCTTCTTCGTGTTGGTGTCTCGGTGGATTCGAACCGGCGACACTGAGAGCGCAATCCCAAAGTGGGCAACTCCGGTCCGAATGTACTTCCGATCACCCGCAGTGCTTCGGCTGCCAGACTGAGGGGCCTCTTCCCCCTTCTCCAGAAACGTCGCCCCAAAAACACGCGCATCCCAGTACTTGTTAGCAACTGCTCGACCCTTATTGTCCGCGGCAATCAGGTCAACTACTCTCCGCCAAGCATCTGATGCATCTGTAACATCTTTGAAACCTCTATCCCTCGATTCGAGAATACAGTAATCATTTTCCTGAAGATCAAGTTTTTCTTTGAGAGTTTGCCATACTTGACCCTTTTTCTCCTCCACTAGGTCGCGGAGCTTTCTTTTAAAAGACACTCCCGACACGTATCCTCGGTGATCATGGTTGCGCTGGCGGGGATCGCTCTCTCGGTCAGGGTCACCGTTAGGATTCGCATTCTCGACTGCAATAACGAGCAACCCGGTTGCTCGCGGGATCGCGATGGTATTTTGTGTTTTCGTTATAACCATTAGTTGTTCTCCTTTCCGTCTCTTGTTTTTTATCTTGAGGTGTTAATCTTCTTCAGGTGGATTCGCCAAGAATCCGAGCAGTAGCTGAGCCTTCATCCCCTCGCTGCATTCCGTAGATAACTCATGAGTGCCGAGCGCATCGGCAAGGGATTGATATTGCCTGAGCTTCTTCCGAGCCTCATTTACCGCGATTCGTTTTTGGTCCTTTTCCTCCCATTTGTCGGATATTTGTGCTACCTTTGCCCAGCGAAGGTACTCCATTATCCGTTCGGCTAGGTCGTCCAATGCGCCTTTTGGATTGTCCATTGCCCGGCGCATAAGCGACGTCCCGATGAGCGAGTTCGGCAACTGCCCGTCTCGGACCACGATACAATAATCCTTGTGTAGCGTATCGGCTAGCGCGAGCATTTGGCCAACTTGATAGGGTGCGTCTTTCATATAATTCTCCTTTCTTAAACCTAGTGCATCCAGTAGGATTCCCAACACTGCCACTCCCCGCAGCGCAGTCTCTCTGGACTCACGTAGGTAGTCTTCTAAGGGTTCGTGTCTTCCTTGGGTATTCCGCGGGCCATAGGCGTGCTTTGCGGCGAAAAGACCGATTAATAGCGGAGTTACTCGCTGCAACAGAATGCTTAGCAACCGCTGTGCTACCAGTTCCCACTTTCCCTCGGTTCGCAACATTAGGATGAGCACTTCTCCTAACCCCGGCCCAACTATAGCTTGTTGAGCAGAACCATCACGAACCCATTGATGAGATAGCAGCCGTACGACTTGATCAGGATAGGGCGCTGCCGGTTTGGCATTCCCAACTGCCGAAAGCTTCTTACCCTTAACGGTTATCTCAGGCAAGTAAATTGTGACGTCCGGAGTATTTTCCCGCATGGCTTGTTGCCAGCGTTCAGCCGATTCCAATACTTCCTTTACAGTTGGAGATTCAGCCAAAGCAACTTGCGCTTGTCCGTCTGAAGCTTCGCGAATAAGGAATAAATTGAGTTTGGATCTGGGATGCTCACGCACCATGCCATCAAGCGCATCACAAACGGCCTTCGCATCGACTTCAAACTGCCCTTCGGTGATCTCGCTACCAGAACCAAAGTAGCTCGCTGTTTTTGCAGGAATGTCTGGCTTTTCATCAACAAAGGCAATTAAGAGATCCCTCTTCTCCTTTTTCTTGTCAAACTTGCCGCTCGCTACTCCTCGCCATGTGGTCCCTTCATCACGGGTTACAAGCCATTCTAGGGCAGCGGCCATCTGTCTACTCTCTATGGATGTGACCGGGCAAACGGTGTATTCTGTTAATCCATAGCGTTTGTTACACTTTGCCTTATCTCCATCGCTTGCCATTGATATCAGTGGGAAATAGGTGCCCAATACTGGTAATTTGACTTGAGGGAATGGTTCCTCAAGCAGCTTACCATCGTCGCCGAAAGCCGAAGTAGCAGCTCGATGTTTATGACCCCTTTCTGTAGCGGACAGATTAGTTGGCAAGACATTGGCGACGCTTTGCCACAGATTTCTATTGTGGATTGACCCAGTGTTGTCCAGTTCAAGAACGAGTAAGACGGATATATTCTTGTCTTTGCCTCGGTTATCCTTGCCTTTCCCAACAAGTAGTTCCTGCACCGTTCCCAATGATTGCAATCTCGCAGTTCTAAGTTGAGTAAGAGCAAGCCTACTGATTTCCAAGACAAAGGTACCTTCGTTTTGTAAAGCTCTCTCGAATCTTCTTGCTAACTTCACGATGCCTGTAGCTTGCTCATCGCTGCTGAGCTTCTCGACAATAAGCCTAGCCTTTTCGAGTGAATTACTCCATTTCCAGCCAGCTCCTTTCCATGTTTTCAGCATGCGATTGTTGGTGGCTTCTGCGTATGCCAAGTTCAGCATGTTGAGTTTGTCGCTCTCATGCTTGGATTTGCCAAGGTCAACCCATGCCCTCGACTCCAAGGGAAGGCTCAGGAACGGCTGATTGACTTTCACGACAGGAAAACTCCCGTCACTGGTTTGGACTATCCTGTGGATCCCCCTTCGCTCCTCGGCTGCGACGTCTTCTACAGAAACGACTTGGCCTTTATCGTTCAAGCGGATTCGAAGCACGTTTTTCTCAGAAACTGGCAGTGGTTTGATTAGTGGATGAGGAAGATCGAGCGGTATCTTCGCAGCTCGAAGCGCCTTCCATGCCCTCAATGTCTCATTCAACATTGATCTCTTCCTCCTTCGGGATTGCGTGTAGGTAAGACATTACGCCTTTCGCAACGCGCCAATCCTGAACATACTTGGGTTCCAGTTGTCGGTGTTCCCACATGGAGTAAAGGAGAGAGGGGATTACAATATCATCCACGCTAGGATCATGATTGCTGTCCCGCCTCAATGGCCCGAAGTATATGGGCGCAAACTCCTTCCAGCCGAGGCATGGCGTGTAGTAGGTCTGGCCATGTTCAAGTCGCTCCTCGAAAAGTTCTTTAAATCTTTGGCGCCAATCCTGACCTCGCCTGCGGCGCAACTGCGGCTTCTCCTTGCCACGTGTACTCATTTCCTTCATCCGCACTTCACCGTGGATGCGGTAGCACACATCCACAAGAACGGTGGCCATCAGTTGGTAATTGTTGTTGTTATTGATTTGATCCTGTTTGCGAAGCGGCCCGCCGTAGTTCGTAACGTACCGTTCAAATCGGATCGGCCTGCAGATTTCGACCAGCGTCGGGTAGACGTAAACGTGAGGTCGTCGCAGGACGGCCTCAAACATTCCCTTCGCGGCTGACCAGGTTGGCACAGGATACGATATTGGTGTCGCGCCCGTGTCGGGCCGGGTGAACATGGCAGCGGGACCTGATATTTCCAGTGAAACAGTGTAGTAGTCATTCATGCACGACCTCCGCTCATGGTTTGTCTTTTCCATGGTCAACGAAAACTATGGTTTGGCGAGAAGCTGTATACGCCCTTCATCCGAAAGGTGGGCGATGGGATCAGAATAGCTCATCTGTTTCCCTTTTTCAGCTACGGGGAAATGAGTAAATAGGAAGAAGTCGAAGCTGAAACAGTTGTGACCGCTAACCATTATAGGGGGTCGATGAGGTGTTTGCAATAGGTGCCTGCAAGTTATTATGCAGTGCAAGGCTTGCCATGTCGGCCCATGGTGTTGCGTGATACCCTCTGCCAACCAGCCCGTTAGCAAATCACTTGCCGGCGTCTCGCGGCAGTTCCCAACATCGGACTCCGCACTCGTCTTCGGTTGCCAACTGTGTGGTAACATTTCGTCAGAATGTGTTGTGACCACTGTGTTGGCAGAGACTCAGGGAACGTCTCGGTTACGTGAGTCGAATAGTTTGAGATGCTAAAATCGGGTGATCTTACTGATCTTCTGGATAGATAGTGAGGTACGGACGTATGGTTGGTGGGGCAAAGCGGTACTTTGCTCCCAGGGTCTTAAGCGCCTGTGCTCGCAATTTCAGCAGATGCTTCTCAAGCTCAGAGCGTTCTTCCTCAGTGAGACAAGACATGATCTCGTGGAGCGTCTCCGTCCTGTCCAATGAACGACGGTAAACCTGCTCACCTTTCTCCGTGAGTTCAACCCTCACCATGTTCTTTCTCTCCAGATCCTTTGACTTCCTCAGAAGGCCCTTTCTCTCCATCTGGTTCAATAGCGAAGATACAGTCTGAGGCTCTCGAAATAGCCACCGTGATATCTCGGCGGGGGTTATCGGCCCTTTGACATTCTTGACAATCACCATTACGGCAACCTGCATCAACGTTGCTCCTACGTCGCTCAGTTCATTCTGCCGATTGCGGGCTATCGCCCAAGCAGTGTGGTGCAAAATGCCCCAGAGTTGGAAGTAGCCCCATGTCTCTTCATCCATGTCCATCTTTTCTCCTGCATGAGCTATCTATGTGCTGCCAAACAATAAAAATAGTATCATCCGCTTTGTCAAGCTGTGGTTTGAATCCGCTAAGGTTTAACCGTAGATCGGTCTTGACAGCGGAGCCTACCACCGATATAATTGGCGCTGATGTGCGAGTTCGCATATCCATTCGCATATTACATCAGAACCTCTGATAATGCAACGCCGACTCTCCAACGGAGAAGGAGGAAAGAGGAAAAATGAACAGCAGGCTGACAAGACTGACCATATCGGCTCTCATGGTAGTGGTTCTATTTACTACCCTTTGCCTCGGATGTGGCAATGGAAACGAAGGTGCGAAACAGGTGACTATTATCGTAGGTCACATCTCTGACATGACCGGGCCGGCATCAACGGCATTGGTCCCTATCAACTACGCATTGGAGGATTTGGCCAGACACTATAACGAGAAAAATATTATCCCCGGGGCGCGGATAAAAGTGGTGAGTTACGATGGCAGGTACGACCCTTCTCGAACCATACCAGGTTTTGATTGGTTAAGGGAGAGGGGGGCAATCGCAGTATTCACTGCCCTGCCGCCGGTGCCAGAAACCCTGAAGCCCTTTGCAGAGCGAAACAGGATCCCGATACTTTCATTGACCACCACCAAAGCCCAAATAGACCCCCCAGGGTGGGTATTTTGCATGAATCTTACTACCCGTCCCATGGTTATGACGCTCCTTAAATGGATCAGCGAAAACGATTGGGATTGGGAAACAAAAGGACCGGCCAAGATTGGCTCCGCAGGTTGGGAAGAGACATACGCCATTGATTGCAGAGACGCTGTAAGGGATTATGCCCAGGCTCACCCGGATCAGTTTGAATATGTTGCAGGACCGTTGACTCCAATGGGTTCGCTGACCTGGAGCGGCCAGGTTCGAGTGCTGCAGGGGTGTGACTATGTGTTTCCGCCGACGACTGGAACAGGAATCACCACGTTTATGAGAGAGTTCCGAGACAAAGGGGGCACAGCGAAATTCATCGGCTCCGACGCACAGACAGCCTACAGGGGGTTGATAGTGGACTCGTTAGGTTGGACGGGAATTGATGGCATGATTTGTGCCGTCGCAGCACGCTGGTGGAATGAACCCTGTACCACAGTCAATCTAGCCAGAGAGCTGCTATACAAATATCATCCTAGGCAGGCTGATGACACCGTTTACTCCGGTATGGGTTACATAGGTGGGTTCCAACAATTCTATGGTTTCTTCCAGATCATACAGGAAGCAGCGAAGGATGTGGGTGTCGAGAACCTGGATGGACAGGCTATATATGACACTGCGGTGGGGTTCGAGATGACCTGGGACGGTTATGAGCAATGGGATTTCACTACGACTAAGCGTTATGCCTGGAATCATGTCGCTATATTGGAGTGGAGTGCTGAACAGCAAGACATTGTGAGGAAAGTCCCTGAGTGGCTATCACCCGTGACAGGGTAAATAGAGGCAGTCTGGGCTTAGAAGCAAGCATGTGCCCATCTGGAATTCTATGTGGTACAGGCGTAATAGCAGATAATAGAGGTACCTTGCACATCATCTATTAGGCCGAGGGCTACGTGCCTATCACGAGTCAGAAAGGAATCAATATGTCAGAAGAGTTGAGCATGGCCGTTGTGGAACTGAAGGGGGATCGAGCGGTGGAGATGGTCAGAAACAGGGTAGAGAGAGGAGAAAATCCTATTCAAATCCTGGAAGAGTGCCGTCAGGGCATGAGCATTGTTGGGGAGCGGTTTCAGAAAGGCGAGTACTTTCTGGCCGAACTGCTGCTATCTGCGGAGATTTTCAAGGGGGCAGTAACCATCTTGGAACCTTACCTAGCCAAGGCGCGCCCTCCAAAGCCTCTGGGCAAGGTTGTTCTAGCTACGTTGAGAGGCGACATTCATGACCTGGGCAAGAACATCGTGGCTACTCTGCTACGAGCCCAGGGCTTCGAGGTGTACGACCTTGGAGTCGATGTAGACCCAGCCGTGGTAGTGAAGAAGGTTAAGGAAACTGGTCCGGAATTCGTCGGCTTCTCAGCCCTCATTACCACTGCCTTCGACAGCATGAAGGAAGCTGCGGAGATGCTGGCGGAAGCTGGACTGAGAGACAAGCTCAAACTCATGGTCGGGGGAGGGGTGACCACCCCTATGGTCAAAGAGTATGTTGGGGCTGACTTCCAGACAACAGATGCCATGGAAGGCGTGGCCTACTGTATGAAAGCGATGAGAGGGAAATAAGAATGGCAAGAGAGACTATGAGCCCCACGGAAAGACTATGGGCAGCGATCCGTTTGGAGAAGCCGGACCGTGTCCCAGTGGTGCCCACGCTGCTCCCAGAGCCAGCAGCACACCTTACTGGCCTGACCATGGCGCAGGTTGCCAACAGCAACCAGGTGGCACTGGAGGCGATGTTCAAGGTCTTCGATGAATACGGTGGCTGGGACAGCAGCTACCCTGGGGCATATAAGCCAATCCAAATGCAGGCAGCCAACCTTGACCCGATGAAGATGCGCATACCAGGCAAGGACCTGCCGGATGACCACACGTGGCAGCTTGTTGAAGAGGAAATCATGAAACCCGAGGACTATGACAAGATATACGAGATGGGCATCGACAGATTCTACTACGATGACTATCTGTGGCGCATCAGCGATCTCAAGCCAGAAGACGTGCCCAGGGAGATAGAAGCTCTTCAGGCAAGTTTTGAGCAGTTCTTGACAGAGTGTTCCAAGAGAGCTATTCAACCCTTCTTTCTGGGCTACGCTATTCATCCGTTCTTCACCTTATCCCTGATGCGCTCCATGGTGCCCTTCACGCAGGACCTTTATTTCAACCCAGAGCCCGTGGAGAGGGTCTTGAGGCGCATGACGACTGACTTGATTTCGACGCAGCTACCCATTGCCAAAGCATCAGGCATTAACACATGGCTATTCACGGAGGAGCGAGCCTCTGCCTATTTTTACCCCCCAGCCGTCTTTGAGCGTTTCTGGTGGCCTTATACCCAGGAAGTCGTGGACGCATTTTGGTCAGAAGGAATTGTTACTATCTTCCATCTCGATCAGTGCTGGGACAAGAACATCCCCTATTTCAAAAAACTGCCCAAGGGTTCAGCCATACTGGAGCTGGACAGCAGGACAGATATTTTTCGTGCCAAAGAGATCTTACGAGGCCACTCGTGCTTTCACGGAGATGTCCCTGCAGCATTGTTGTCTATCGGTAAGCCTGACGATGTGGAGGCCTATTGTAGGAAATTGATCGACGAGGTGGGTGGGGATGGAGGGCTCATCCTGGGCAGCGGCTGCAGTGTGCCTTGTAACGTCAAACCAGAAAACTTCAGGGCCATGATCGAGACAGGCAAGAGTTACGAGTTCTCCAAAAAAATGACGGTGAACGCAGGATGAGCGAACGGCAGTTAGCTTCGGGTTGGATATGCTTGCGTATCAGGACACAATACCTTATACTGTGCAGAAGAACCACTAGTTGCTAGAGGTAAGGAATCGTGCGGCACAATTTGGTTCCCCATAGCCCCTGCTTGGTGCATATCTCATAGCTGCAAGACAAAACGAGGCGGTAGTAAAGGAGGGAAAATGAAAGGCTGGTACAAGATACTGACGACGGTTGTATCCTGCTTTGTGGTCTTGGCTCTGCTATCCACGCTTGTGATCGGCTGCGGCAAGAAGAATGGCGAAGAAGTCACAATCGTAATAGGCAATCTGACAGACGTCACCGGGCCAGCAGCGAGTGCCCTGATGGACATCACACGGTCTCTGGACGATCTAGTCAGGTATACTAATGAAGAAGATCCTATCCCCGGAGTGAAACTACGCGTTGTTACGTTTGACACGAGGTACGATCCTTCTAGAGATATTCCCGGTTATGATTGGTGTAGGGACAAGGGAGCAAAACTAATCATCACCCCTTTGCCCACAACGGGCGAATCTGTTAAGGCTTTTTCGGACAGAGACAAGATACCCTTATGTACAGCTGCAGCCACCGCTCCGATGCTACAGACTCCCGGATGGACCTTTTGCTTTAATTCCCCTGCCATGTATCAGGTAAATGCCATGCTGAAATGGGTGAGCGACCAATGGCCCAACTATCCGACAAAGCCCAAGATTGGTAGCGCCGGTTGGTATGAACCCTATATGGTCGAAGTTACCAAGGCAGCAAAGGAATACTGCCAAGCCCACCCGGATAAGTTCGATTATGTTGCCGGTTTTCTAGTTCCTATGGGTCAATCGACTTGGTCTGGTGAAATACCTGCACTGAAAGATTGCGACTATATTCTTCCTCCCGCAACCGGCATAGGAACAGCCACTTTCATCAGGGATTACCGAAGCAGAGGACATGCTGCCAACTTTATCGGCCTTGATGCCCTATGTGCCTTTAAGGGCTTGGTTGTAGATCTGGTGGGCTGGCCGGGGCTCGACGGTACGGTGAGCGGACATGGAGCCACGCTGTGGTGGAATCAGTCATATCCCCGGGTCGAATTGGCCATAGAGATACTGAGGAAATACCATGCTGGGGAGGCCGACGCGATACTTCGTTCTTCACCTCAAGGCTACATAGGTGGCATCCAGCAACAGGGTTACACGATCGATATTGTGAGGAAAGCAGTAGAAGCTGTAGGTGCTGCTAATTTCGATAGCCAGGCGTTCTATGACGCGGCTATCAGCTATGAGCTGGACTGGGAAGGCTATCCCTCATGGCGGTTTACCGAGACCAAACGATACTTCGCAGATCACGTAATGCTATACAGATGGAGTGCAGAGCAGGGCGATTTAGTAAGAATCTCCGAATGGATTCCCATCGTACTTGAATAGGGGAAAGAACCTCGGCCCCCCTCTGCGGACTACCGGGTATACCGCATTGCCACTTGTCGCCTGGGAATTGTGACTGCAAGTTACTAGAAGGCGCTGACCTTGTAGCAAACGGGTTAGACAGAGGGCATCGAGCGTTCCAGATATGATGTGACAACATGTTTAGAAAGGAGGCCGTCGATAGGTGGATGCTGAGACGCTGGGAAAACTAAGAGAGGCAATTCTGAACTACGATGCAGAAGCTGCAGAACTGTGGGCAAGACGAGCAGTGAACGAGGGGATAGACCCTATCAAAACTGTAGATGCTCTAACCGAAGCCATAAGGGTGATTGGCGATGGCTTTGGCAAGGGTGAGCTGTGGCTTCCTGATTTGGTGGGAGCTGCCACTGCCATGAAAAGCGCTATGCCAATCATAGAGGATGAGATAAGGAGGACGGGTAAGAAGCGACAGGCGCTGGGCAGCGTCGTTGTCGGAACAGTCCACGGAGATATCCATGATATTGGGAAGAACATGGTGGCCACACTGCTCGCAGCCAACGGCTTTACGGTATACGATGTCGGAATCAATGTCACTTCTGCAGAGTTTGTTGAGGCGGTGAGAAAATACAGCCCCAACATCTTAGCCATGTCAGCTCTGATGACTATGACATCCTATGAGCAAAAGAACGTTATTGAGGCCCTCAAAAAGGAAGGCTTGAGGGGCCAGGTCAAGATAATGGTGGGAGGAGGTGCGATTACACAGCAATTCGCAGACATGATTGGTGCAGATGGATATGAGCCATCGGCGCCTGGAGCAGTCAGCCTTGCCAAGAAGCTGATGGGGATGGAGTAAACGGAGGAAACGAGAATGACGTTGAGAGGCTTTACGGTCAGCAATCCGGTTAATATTTTAACAGAGGATCAGATAGAGAAGATTCACTGTGCAACTCTTGAGATACTGGAAACGACAGGGGTGGTCATTCAGCACAAGAAAGCGCTGGAGGTACTAGAGGGTGCTGGCTGCAAGACTGATCACAAGAAGCAACTGGTGCGGTTTCCCAGTCATCTGGTGGAAGAATGCTTGAGAAGATGCCCCAGCAGCTTCACTATCAAAGCCAGAGAGTCCAAATACGACCTGAGATTCGGCGGTCGTACTCTGTATTTCATGCCCTGGGGTGCTATGGATCTGCTGGATTTGGACACCGGGGCGAGAACGCTGGCGACGACGCAAGACGAGGTTGAGGCTGTGATGCTTATCGACGCCCTCGACGAAATACATACCCATTACGGGGCATACTTCAACTTTCAAGGCGTCCCTCCCATGATATCAATGCCTGCCAAGACGGCCATAGGCCTGAAGAATTCCTCCAAAATTCAATCTGGAGTATGTGGTTTCGACTGGGAAATATGGCAGATCAAGATGGCCCAAGCCACTGGCCAAGAACTCATTGGAGCACTCACTGGCTCACCCCCTCTCACCTGGGGTGAGGCCGTAATTGAGGCCGTATTTCGTTACACCAAAGTCGGATTCCCAATTTTCCCAACCAGCGGGCAAGCGTGGGGAGGAAGTTCTCCTGCCACAATAGCCGGCTCGCTTGCCCTGAACAATGCTGAACTGATGTCGGTCATGGTACTTACACAGGTGCTCAACCCGGGTAACCGGTTTGTAGCAGCAGACTATTCTCAACCCCTGGGCATGAGAACCGGTCAGGCACTTCTTGGTGCTGTGGAGAATGCGCTTGCTGGCATGGCTTTCGCTCAAATGTGGCGTTACTACGGGATCCCAGTGTCGTTGGCAGCCAACAGCTCTGATTCCAAAGTCCCAGACTATCAGTGCGCGTCCGAGAAAGCAATAAACACCGTCACACAATGCCTGGCCGGGCCGAACCTGTTTCTGTCTGCTGGAGCGGTGTATGATGAATTGACATGGTCCCCTGTTATCCTCGTGATAGATGCTGAGATCTACGGAATGGTAGCCCGAATATTTGATGGCATTGAAGTGACAGATGAAACTCTGGCTGTTGACCTGATACGGGAGGTAGGCCCTATTCCAGGGCACTATCTTGACAAAGCACACACCAGAAAGTGGTGGAAGAAGGAGCAATTCATCCCGGTACTTGCTGATAGGCTGTCACACGCTGAATGGGTCAAGGCAGGATCGAAGAGCATCATCGACAGAGCTAAAGAAAGAGTCCAACATATCCTCTCCACCCATAGACCCACGCCGTTGTCCAAGGATCAAGAGAAAGCAATCGATGAGATCTTGGAAGAGGCCAGGGCACACTATGAGCAAAAAGGGATGCTATAGCACAGTGTATCCGGTGCTTTGTTGCAGACCATTGTCGCCGGCCATAGCACTCAGGAGCAAGGCATAGCCTGAGCAAGAACACTGGACATGACTCTTTGCCATGTTGAATTCGAGCCGGCAGGCAGACGTGGACCATGCCAGGCTAACCAGTCTCTCCTGGACTGCGCACGGCAACTGGGCGTGGACCTTGTCAGCCTCTGTGGGGGCCAGGGAACCTGCCACCGCTGCAAAGTACAAGTCATAACGGGGTCTCTATCCCCCTTCACCTCCAACGAAAAGCAGTCCCTCTCACCTCATGAACTAGAAAAAGGCTATCGCTTGGCCTGCCAGGCCTATCCGCTGGGTGACACCAAACTCCATGTACCTCCCGAGTCACTGACGGCTCTCCAGCGAACACAGGTCGAGGGATTGGAGACAGCCATCTCACCAGAGCCGGTTGTCCGTGCCTACGGTCTTGAACTATCCCCTCCATCCTTAGAGGACCAGCGTGCCGATGCTGAGCGCGTGATCCAGGCCATTCAGGATCAGTACCAGATGCGCAGCCGTATCACTGACCTTGAGGTAATGCGTAATCTCTCGTCGCAGTTACGGGAGTGCGACCGGCGAGTAACAGCTTCAGTACGCCGTGGCGAGATCATAGCACTTCGCCCTTGGCATAGCCGCCACTTAGGAATAGCCATAGACCTGGGCACCACCAAGATAGCTGGTTATCTGCTTGATCTGGAAAATGGTCACACGCTGGCCGTCCAGGGGATTATGAATCCCCAGATTGCTTACGGGGAGGACATCATAGCTCGCCTCTCCCGCATCAGGGAGTCTCTCCCAGAAGCAGCATGCCTGCAGGAAGTAGTGATGAAGGCTTTGAACCAGATGACCATTGACCTCTGTGCCAGCGCTGGTGCCCAACCTGAGGAAGTCATTGAAGCAGTGGTAGTGGGCAACACTGCCATGCATCATTTGTTGCTACGTTTGCCGGTCCAGCAACTGGCCCTATCCCCTTTCGTGCCTGCCATCAGCGAGGCATTGGACATAAAGGCCCGCGAGATAGGGCTCTGCATTGCTCCAGGCGCTTATGTGCACCTTTTGCCCAATATTGCTGGCTTCGTGGGCGCTGATCATGTGGCCATGTTACTGGCTACAGGGATATGGAAGACCGATGGCGTAGCACTGGCCCTGGATATCGGCACCAACACAGAGTTGGCCCTGGTCAGTTCGGGTGAGATCACCAGCGTCTCCTGCGCCTCAGGTCCGGCCTTTGAGGGGGCGCACATCAAGCACGGTATGAGGGCGGCATCTGGGGCCATAGAGCGGCTGCGCCTGATCGGAGACAGGGTAGAATATCAAACTGTGGATGGAGCACCGCCGGTGGGGCTGTGTGGATCTGGCATACTCGATGCCATGGCACAGCTTTACCTGGCTGGTGTGCTGGATGCCAGCGGAAGAATTGGCGATCACCCCCGAGTGCGACATGTTGAGGGGCAACGCGAGTTCGTGCTGGTCAACGAGGAAGAACGAAACGGCCGTCTCGCCGTTACCATAACTCAACAGGACGTGAGACAACTGCAACTGGCCAAGGGGGCAATACGCACCGGCATTGATGTCCTTCTGCAGGCTAGGGGACACTCTGAGCAGGATATTCAGCAAGTCGTCATCGCAGGGGCCTTCGGCACCTACGTTGATGTGGCCAGTGCTGTGGCAATAGGCATGCTGCCGCAGTTACCGCTCAACCGTTTTCGCCAGGTTGGTAATGCTGCCGGCATGGGAGCCAAGATGGCCTTGATCTCAGACAGCAAACGGGCGGAGGCCCAGATGATAGCCCATCGCGTCCAGTACATCGAACTGGGTGCGACCCCTGATTTTGCTCAGACCTTTGCCAGAGCGCTACGCATCGGACAAAGTGCGAGGTGATTCATGGAAACCAGAGTATCGTCTGTGACACAAGAGGTATTGATTAGTCACGGACGGCCGACGGTGCTCATTGGAGAGCGTCTCAACCCCACAGGCAAGAAGAAGTTGACGGCGACATTGCAGGAAGGCGACCTGGGTTTCTTACAGAAGGAAGCCTTATCTCAGGTTCAGGCTGGTGCAGATATTCTGGATATCAATGTCGGCGTGCCTGGCCTCGACGAAGTTGCCTTGCTACCTCAGGCGATTCAAACAGTGATAAATGCGGTAGATGTTCCTCTTTGCCTCGACAGCAGAAACCCCAAAGCACTGGAGACGGCTCTCAAGGTATACCCCGGCAAAGCGATCATCAACTCGGTGAATGGCGAGCAGCGCTCCATGGAGAGGGTTCTGCCTCTGGTGAAGGAATACGGGACCGCCGTCATTGCCCTGACAATAGATGACGAGGGGATACCGAAAGAGGCTGGCCGGCGAGTGGCCATCGCTTGCAAGATCATCGAGCGGGCAGAGGCATTGGGTATCCTTCGTGAGGACGTCATCATTGATCCACTAGCTATGACAGTAGGCGCTGACTCCAGGGCTGGGCTGGTGGTTCTAGAAACTATCAGAAGGATTAAGGCAGAGTTAGGGGCGAACATTACTCTAGGAGCCAGCAATATTTCCTTCGGCCTTCCCGACCGCGCTCTGCTTAACAGCACCTTCTTGACTATTGCCATTGCTGCAGGAGTGACATGCCCAATTGTGGATGCGGCGAAGGTGCGCCCAGCCATTCTGGCCGCTGACCTGATCCTGGGCCGTGACTCGTATGCGAAGCGTTACATTGGAGCCTACCGCCAAAGGCAGAGGCCATAGAAAGGGGCGGGTCATCAGCGAGATGATTGGTGCCTAAGGGATACGCTATCTTGAGAAGTCGCAATGAACATGGACGCCACCCAATCTATGGCCTCAAAGTTGTGCAGAGACGCCCAGCATGCAAGCGAACTCCGCCCTGTACGTTTGTGCACGGTCAACAGTAGCGTGAAAAAATGAAATAGACAAAACATCTTTCAGTGCAGCGAACTAAGTAAATCATCCTGCCT